>DATHIE010000374.1:0-17249 GCA_035316905.1 Chryseolinea sp.
CGTGATCGACGGCTTTCTTATTCCAAATGATACCACGGAAATTAAGCTAAGCCGAACCAATCCAATCTATAGTAGCGAAGGTTTTGAACCAGAGACAAATGCACTTGTGGAAATCGAAGCGAATGATGGAACCAGGTACCAGCTAACTGAAAAGATATCAGGAACGTACGTAATGCCGCCATTGAATCTGGATCCGGCTCGTGAGTACAGATTACACGTGCGTACTGGCGACACGGAAGAATATGCGTCGGAATTCGTCGGCATTAAGAACACGCACCAAATCGATAGTGTTACATTCCAAGAAATTGCCGAAGGGGACGCTCTGGAGTTTTATGTCTATTCGCACGATCCTGAAGGCAAAACGCGTTATTATCTTTGGACGTACGACGAGACTTTTGAATACGTGTCTGGTGGGCCTTCAAGGTACTACCATGAGAACGGCCAGGTCATTGCACGAAAATTAGCAACCGAACTATACAATTGTTGGAAGACTAACGAGACGAATGACACTTACATAACCTCAACCAGTCAGTTAAGTGAGGACATTGTTTATGATTTTCCCCTTTACAAAGTTCCCCAGTTATCGCTCAAATTATACTTTGCGTATAGTGTATTAGTAAAGCAGATCGCTCTCACTGAAGGAGCATATGCCTACTGGTCGTCGATTAAAACCAACAGCGAGGAATTGGGAAGCCTGTCCGATCCAATTCCGGCCCAGCCATTTACAAACATCACTTGTTTGACGAACCCATCGGTACCTGTAATCGGCTATTTCACCGCCTCAACATTAGTGACTAAACGTTTATTCCTGACGCGGCAGCAAATAAAAGGCCCGTCGACTCCTTATGAGGAAACAGGATATGAAGACTGCGAGGTTGAGCTCATACTTCTGGAGGATATTTCCGAAGAAAACCTACGAGGAAAATTAATTTACGACCGAGAGTATGATCTTATCACCCAGGAATTTTTAGGTTATATCGTTTTATCCGAGTATTGCCTCGATTGCCGCAAGCGAGGTGGCGTTAATGTCAAGCCGGATTTCTGGAAATGAAACCATTTCGTCAACACATTGGGCGCTTAGTATAAATCAGGTTTAATGAAAGCACTTACGTTTCATGGAGCGGGGAAAATAAAGCACGAATCGCTTGCCGATCCGATCCTGCAATCATTTACCGATGCGATCGTAAAAGTAAAATTGTGCGCAATATGCGGGTCGGACCTTCATGTTTACAACGGCAGCGAAAAAGGCTGTGATCACTCGACAGCTATGGGTCACGAGTTTGTCGGCGAAGTCATTGAAGTCGGAACTGAAGTCAGGACGCTGAAGCCAGGCCAAGCCGTAATGAGTCCATTTAGCACAAGCTGTGGACAGTGTCATTTTTGTAAGATGGGCCTGACCAGCCGCTGTGTTCAAAGTCAACTTTTTGGATGGCGGCAAAACAGTTCTGGCCTTCACGGGGGCCAGGCTGAATACATAAGGGTACCATTGGCAGATGACACCTTGCTGCCAATTCCTTCCACGCTATCACTAGAGCATGCGCTCCTATTGGGTGACGTAATTCCCACGGGGTACTTTTGTGCATATCAGGCGGAAATAAAACCGGGAGGACACTACGTGGTAATCGGCTGCGGTGCCGTAGGGCTGATGGCCATCCTGGGCGCGATTGAACTCGGTGCGACATCTGTCTTTGCCATCGATACGATTCAAGAACGTCTGAACCTCGCTGAATCATTTGGCGCGCGTCCACTCAATCCTCGATCCCTGGATGTTGTTCGTGAAGTCAAGCAAAAAACCAAGGGGCACGGCGCAGATGCTGTATTGGAAGCTGTTGGCAGCAATAACACCCTGGGCCTTGCATATTCCCTGCTGAGGCCAGGCGGCATTATTTCCATGGTCGGAGTAAACAATGAAACTTCCATACCTTTCTCGCCTTCTGACGCATATAATAAAAATCTCACCTTTAAAGTTGGCCGGTGCCCGGCACGTTATCTCATGGAAAAACTCCTGCCAATAGTACTTTCAAAAAAATACAACTACGAAGCCATTGTTTCTCACCGCCTGGTTCTCAAAGATGGTGTTGACGCTTACGAGATGTTTTCGAAAAAAACAGATAACTGTGTCAAAGTGATTCTGAGTTGTGATTGAACTGTAACAAAGTCAGGCGATCCCGCTGGCATACGATGGTTGTTCGTTAATTTTACAATATGCGTCAGCTGGTAGCTATTGTTTTTGCAGATATGGTGGGGTACACTGCAGTGATGCAGGAGAATGAGCAGCTCGCGCGCCTTAAGCGGTCACGATTTAAGGAAATTCTCGATTCCTCGCTGGAACAATTTAAAGGAAAAGTTCTCCAACATTACGGCGATGGCACGCTCAGCATTTTTGGAAGTGCGATTGATGCCGTTCATTGTACCGTCGCAGTTCAACGACAATTACAACAAGAACCGAAAGTTGATGTGCGTATTGGAATTCATACCGGGGACGTGATGATGGATGAGGGAGCGATCTACGGCGATGGCGTCAATCTCGCCTCCCGGTTAGAATCGCTTGCAGTTCCGGGAAGCATACTAGTTTCAGAAAAGGTATTTGATGAAGTAAAGAACCAGGAGGATATCCGGGCACACGAGCTTGGCTTTTTTGAATTCAAGAATGTTAAACAACCTATTCGTGTTTTCGCCATTTCGAATACTGGCATAATTGTTCCTGCACGGGCTGAACTTCAAGGCAAAACTTTACAACCTCAAAACCGCCTTGCAGTATTACCCTTTGTGAACATGAGTGCCGATCCGGAAAATGAATACTTCAGCGACGGTATCACAGAGGAATTACTTAATGCACTTACAAAGGTAGACGGCCTTCAGGTCACTTCGCGAACGTCGGCCTTTGCCTTCAAGGGAAAGCATGCAGATATTCGTGATATAGCCATAACGTTGAACGTCGACAAAGTTCTGGAAGGAAGTGTCCGAAAGGCCGGAAGTCGCGTTCGAATCACAGCACAGCTTATCAACGCCGCCGACGGTTATCATATATGGAGCGAAACGTATGATCGGAATCTCAACGATATTTTTGAAGTCCAGGATGAGATCAGCGGAATCATAGCCAACAAATTGAGGGAAAATCTGGCGAGCCATAAAAAGTCAGAAACTTTTGTGCGCCCATCAACTCCAAACGTTGAGGCCTACACGCACTACCTCAAAGGCCTGCATTTCTTGAATAAAATGACACCGGCGGATTCACGGCGCTCTATCACATCGTTCGAACAGGCAATATCGATCGAACCGAAGTACGCTTTGGCATATGCAATGACTGCGGCTGCCTACAGCTATCTCGGTTCAACGGGTCAGATCCTGCCGAAGAGAGCTTTTGAGCTCGTCCACCAATATGCCGACAAGGCGCTCGAGTTGGACGATACTATTGCGGAGAGCCATATCGCAAAAGCTGCCGCATACTTGTTTTATGATTGGAAATGGGAGGCAGCATTCCAGGCCCTTCAGCGGGGAAGGCAAATTAATCCCGGCGCTACAACGGCACACCAACTGCTTGGTTTCTACTATATACTGATGGGCAGGAAAGATGAAGCAATACAAATAGTGGAAGAAGCTGTTCGACTCGACCCGCTATCGCCAATAATGAATCACCACCTGGGAAATATTTATCTTTTTGCAGAACGGTATGATGACGCAATCAGGCAGGCCGACAAGTTACTGGACATCGATCCTCAGATGCGCATTAGCATTGAGCTCAAAGCATGGGCAACTGGCTTGAGAGGTGATTGGAAGGAAGCTTTGAGATTGTTTGAAGACGTCCACCGGCTCACGAATCATCCTTTAAAAGGCCTGATGGGTGTGGGATATGCTCAAGCGACACTGGGGAATATTGACAAAGCGATGGAATGTATTCGCAAGCTTGAGCAACGTCAGATCGAAGAGCCGGATTCTGTCATAGACGGTGACTTGGTAGCCGTCTGGTTAGCGATAGGAAACTTTGATAAAGTATTCTATCACATTCAACAGTGTATCGAAAAGCGAACGCTTCCGATAAATTTCTTTCTTCAGTATCCACCATTTAAGGTCCTCCAGAAGGATCCAAGATACCATGAACTTGCAAGCCAGGTTGTGACCTGACATCGAATCGTGACGGGTAATTATTTTTGATAAACGTTCTCGAGCACTTCGATCCTTCCGTCTATTTCAGGCAACGGAAGATTTAGAATTTTTGCAATCAGAGGATACACATGAATGTTTTGAAATGCAGAAATCTTCAGACCAGATTTAATATGAGGGCCATTTGCGATAAATATTCCCTGCATCTGAGGAACCTGACTCGGATCATATCCGTGCGCGCCAAAGGTTGAGCCTCGTTTGCGTGTAGCCTCGAATTTTGATCGATTGCGCTCTACAATGTAATAACCAGGATTAGCTGTGATCAGCAGATCTCCTGATCGGACAGCATTGTAATGCCAGCCGGAGGGAAACTCCTCCTGCTTGCGTACAGAAAATTTTCGCGACTTGCCTTTCAACGCGTTGTATAATGAGTCGCATTGAAGGTCATTGTTAACATAGAGATGTGCCTGGGTCCCTCCGACTGCGTATTTAACCTGGCGATTTTTTATGTCCATTATCTCATCTAAAAAAATGTACGTCGAGGGCTCTTCCTTCATGCTCAACATTCCATGATCTGAAACCACTATGATATTCACGGGAAGTTGTGTGCTTTTTACTCCTGCTATCAGCCTGCCAAGAAGGCGGTCTGCGTTCATCACCGCACCCCGAGTTTCATCGGATTCCGGTCCGTAAAGGTGTGCTTCATGGTCGGGTGACGAAAAATACAACGTAATAAAATGAGGTCGTTCCTGCGCAGGAAGGCTCAACCATTTTAATACCTGATCAACCCGCAACGTATCGGCTATTGACTCATCGTATGGATAGAAATAATCAGGTCGTAACTCCTCTTTTGGAAGTTCTGAGCCAACCCAGAAAAAAGACGCTGACCTGATATTATTGTCTTTCGCAAGTTTCCATAAAGGCGTTCCGCTGTAGTAATATGGATCCTGAACTCGGTCGCGCATTTTCATTGTGTAATACTCATTCCGGTCAGGATCATAGAATGAGTTATCTACCAGACCGTGATGCCCGGGATAAAGACCTGTTACTAAAGTATAGTGATTCGGGAATGTTTTACTTGGAAAGGATGGTATCAACCCTGCCGCCTCAGTTCCATTTTTAGCAAAGGATTGGAAATTAGGTGGGCTAAATAACTTTGGATAGTCGAATCTGAAACCATCAAACGAAATCAGGATGACGTAGGGAATATCATCGCGTTCTTGCCCGCTCAGCAGCGTCGGCAGAAATACTATACAAGCAAATAACGCTACGACTTTCTTCATTCAGCCGTAAAACTAAAAAAGTCTTTCAAATTAAAAACTCGTAAGCGAGTTAGCTGTTAGTTAATAAATTCCAGGCGCACGTCAACGTTTGCGGCTTCAGCGCACTCGTTGATAAAACCCACTTACCTTAACAAGTTTAATAGTGTCACCGTTGCAGTCAACACCTTTGCTTGCTTCTATTACAGTATAGCCAGTGCATGCCCTCTTGAGAATTTTAGCTGGTACTTGCGCCTCCCGATCGTCAGCGCCAATAACCAGAAATGCAAACAGCCCTAACGTCAAAAAAAACACTATCCTTTTCATATCACAATTGATTAAAGCCACCAATAGTATAGAGAAAACTGTACCAATTAAAGATGGGTTTGCAAACGTTACCGGGGCATGTGAGGTTGTGGAAAATTGCCACACCCCGGGAAAATTTTATGGGTATTTGGCCCCCAAGTGAACAATTGCGCTACAACCTCTTATTTAAGGTTATTTAAGGTCCTGATCCGGGATTTATTAGCCTTTTAAGGGAATTTGACAATCTAGTATCGATTTAGCCGCCGCCGAAGTGTGCTAGTAAACTTCCAGTGCCTGAAGCAGCGTACATTTACATCATGAACGGCACTGTTCGAGAACACCTCAAACCTGGAATGAAGGTTAATATCGTCCTGAAAAAAGATCAACGGACGGGCATACTTACAGAGGGAATTATTAAAGCAATTCTTACAAAGTCACCCCAACATCCTCATGGAATCAAAGTGCTTCTGGAAAGTGGGGCCGTAGGAAGAGTTAAGGAAATTGTTCAATAGCGTCGATAAACCTTATTTCCTCTCAAGTATAAGGGCATCTGTGTCACCGTTGCCACCGCTTACGTGCTCAAGGCTAATTCTCGACGATGAGGATTCCATCACGACCCAATCTTCGTTAAGCTCTTCCAGCGGGCCGTTGGCACCAAAATCAAGGTAAAGCTTCGTATCCCCGTCACTCGAGTCCTCAGTATCCCAGGATCCTTGCACAGATAAGGCGTTCTTTGTTGCAATCGCGACGTTATCGTCGTTAAATAAGAGGGTATATCCTTCGAAATCGCTGGTCTCATCCGTCTTATCAAAGAAATATGCTACTTTCCATGATCCCTGACCCAGCCTTGCTTCAACCGTCTGGTTGCCGACATCGTTCTTGTCGTCATCATCCTCACACATCGAGGCTGTAGAAAGTATTGCAACGAGAACAAGTAAAGACGGGTGTAAAAATCGGTTCATACAATTTATTGCCGAGCTGGCATTTGATCGATAACAGATAATAATGCCATTAAATTGCGTTTAAAGTGGAAATTTTCAGAAAGCCACACAATAAAAAAGCCAGGCTTTTGGCCCGGCTTTTTAGCTTTAATGATGAATCTATTAATTGGCTAAACGAACGTTAACCGCATTCAATCCTTTTTTGCCTTCCTTAAGTTCAAAAGTGACTGCATCATTTTCGTGGATCGCATCAACAAGAAGCCCTGAGATGTGCACAAAGTACTCCTGTCCTGTTGCTGTTTCCTTAATAAATCCGAATCCTTTGGACTCATTAAAGAATTTTACTGTTCCTTCTTTCATTATAAAAATTGATTATAAAATTTCCGTAAATATAACACAATAATCGGAGTACGCCACACCAGAGATCCGATGCACCCACGTTTCAACCCTTGAAACACAGTTTTTTAGGCCCATCTGTTAAAGATATCCGTAACCTATAGGCGATTGGTCCGTAAACGGAGTAGAGGTAATTTTTTAGACTTCAGAAGTATCAAACCGATGTGAATAGAATTTTTTAGAACCTTCATCTATCAGAAGGTACTGCTGCAACTAGTTTAAGGAACAAAATATTATTAAAGGTCTTCACCGGGGAGAACAGGAAAAATATGGGATGGATAACCGTATATATAAGAGGGAAATCAGGATTTGAGCAGGACGTCTTGGACCGGCTCAATGGATCGGACTTTCCGTTTATGCCCGGCACGTCCTATGAAAAAGGCCTGATGCTTTGCTGGATTCCCGATCAAAGAACCCTTCGTTCATTTAAGCAGGAAATCGGAAGTAAGACTGTTTTCAAGTACCGTTTGCGCTTTTATACGAATGTTGAAGCCCTTGTTGAGCAACAACATAACGAACAACCGGATCAGGATGTAACACCGGAAGAACCAGCCTGGTTTGACGCGTCTATTTGATGCGCAAGTCATTTAGCCACGTGGATGTGGCTTCTGCCAACTCGGGAATAAGAATGTTCTTGCCCGCCTTAAACGAATGGTCAGCGCCCTCAAATGTCACCAGCGTTGTGGCCTTCAGCCCACCAGTTACTTGTTGAATTAACTTTAGTTCGGCGAGCGCATCCCGTGTTCCCTGCAAGAAGAGCATAGGAATCGGTACTGACTGTAGATGGTCCGCCCTTGAAGTGGAAGGCTTCCCGGGCGCATGTAAGGGGAATCCAAAAAAAACAACTCCTTTTATAAATGGCATCGGTGTCTTCGACAACACATGGGAAGACATCCTGCCACCAAAAGATTTTCCCGCGGCTAACAAAGTGACCTTTGGAAACAACTCTGATGCTTTTTCCCAGACAACAGAAATGGTTTTTTCCGCGACAGGTGCCGGGTCTGGTCGTTTCTTATCGTTTTCCGTGAAAGGAAAATTGAAGCGCAATGTTCCGATGGAGTGTTCTGCAAGCTGCTTCGATATTGCCTCCATAAATTGATGGCGCATCCCCGCCCCTGCTCCGTGAGCTAGTATCATTAGATATTTCATCTTTTCCGGTTCGACAATTAGTGCCGAAACAGACCCGATACTTTCTGATACTTTTATGGTTAACTTTCTTGATTCCACTTTATAAAATAAGTAGTTTTTTCACGAATTAAAGTGTCTCGTTAATTTAAGACGTTGAACTCATATAAGCTAAATAACAAAGATGAAGATCAGGATTTCCTCGCGGGAAATACCGTTAAAGGGACGGCCGCATTTCTCCCCGATGAGTTTAAAAACGACATCGTTGTGAATGAAAGGATCGTGATCATCCTTTCCAACGGCAAGAAGTATATGGGAAAGGTGGTGAACTTCAGTTATGCTCCAAAGGAAGCAGTAATTGAGGGGCAACTGGAAATAATTAAAGCCTGATCACCTGATTTTCTTTCGCTTATCTTCCTTGTATTGCGTGGCCTTTGTGCCTTTCTTTTTCTTGAAAATGCGCTGAAAGAAATTTCTGTCGGATCTTGCAAGGTCACAATCGAGGCGGTCCATGAGTTCAGAAGACAGCGGCGCGAACCTCGCCGTACTGATACTCCGTAAATCACTATCCTTGTTCACTTTCTGAAGTAATAACGCCACAATTGGCAAAGCTGTTGTTGCACCCTGACCGGACGATGTTCGTCTGAAGTGAAGCGAGGGGTCGTCGGCTCCCACCCAACATCCGATAACAAGCTTAGGCGTAACGCCAATAAACCAACCGTCGGTATTCGATTGTGTGGTTCCTGTTTTTCCACCTATATCGTTCGTTAACCCATAAGTTGATCTCAGGCCGGCACCAGTCCCTTCATTGACAACTCTTTTTAACATCTGCAACATCATACCCGCACTCTCTGCTGAAATTGCTCTTTCACTTTCACCCGACGGTTTAAAGGTTTCCAATACCGTTCCATCACCAGTTGTTATCGATGTAATGTAAAAGGGCTCCACATAATTTCCTTTGTTCGCAAACACACTATATGCTCCGACCATTTCCATCATTGAAATAGACGCTGTTCCTAATGCTAGTGACGGTACATACGGCAGTTCGCTCGTTATCCCCATTTTTTGCGCGGTCTCTATTGCGTTTGATATTCCTGTCTTTTCCAAAAGTTTTACAGAAACTGTGTTCACCGAACCAGCAAGTCCACCTTCCATCGAAAACTTTTGATCGTAGGTCTCATCGTTGGAGTTAGAGGGAGCCCAATCCTTCATGTTTGTGTATGAAGTCTTGCGCGCCGAAGTGTAGTCACACGGTCCAATTCCCTTTTCCATTGCCGCCGCATAAACCACTGGTTTGAACGTTGACCCTACCTGCCGCTTGGTGCTTTCCCTCACGTGATCAAACTGAAAGTATTCATGATCTATACCTCCAACCCATGCTCTAATCTCTCCGTTGGCAGGATCCACGGCCAACAAACCTGCCTGCAGGAACTGAAGGTGGCGCACCAATGAATCATACACGCTTATCTCCATCTCTGTTTCACCCTTCCACGAAAATACCTTGCGCAAGCCTGGCTTTTTGAGCTCGGCCATGATCTCCTTGTCTGAAAGCCCTGACTTTTTCAGATCAGTGTATCTGGGCAGGTATGTCACTTTGGACATAGCGACCTGCTGAAGGCTCTTTTTGTCGATCTCGTTGACAAATTTTTTCTGAAGCTGTTCCATCTTTGTGCGCATAGCTTGCTCGGCATATTGCTGCACTCTCGAGTCTATCGTAGTATAGATCTTCAGTCCGTCCGTGTAAAGGTTATAATTGGAGCCGTCGTCTTTAATGTGATCGCGGCACCATTGCAACAATTGAGGCCTTATGTATGACCTGAAATAAGGTGCCAGACCGGTGTTGTGTGACATCTTACGGTATTTGAGTTTCAGAGGAATTGCGCGCAAGGAATCTTTCGCCTGTTCGGATATAAAACTGTATTTCGCAAGCTGTCCCAACACAACGTCTCTTCGCTCCTTACCGCGCGCAGGAAATATTCTGGGATTATACCGATGTGTAGCTTTGAGCATACCAACCAGAACAGCCGATTGTTCCAGGGTAAGATCTTTCACTGGTACCGAAAAGAAACGTTCCGCCGCCGTCTTAATACCATAGACATTATCTCCAAATGGAATAGTGTTCAGATAAAGGACAAGAATATCATCTTTTGTGTATACTTTTTCCAGTCGCCTGGCGATAATGATTTCTCTGACCTTGTTGATTGGCAATGAAAACATCCAATAGGATCTTCTTGGATACAAGTTCTTCGCCAGCTGCTGTGTCAGCGTACTTCCACCGCCAGCTGATTCACGCTGAAGGATAATTCCCTTTATCAGCACCCGAATCAAACTCTTTGTATCTACGCCATGGTGTTTGTAGAATCTTACATCCTCCGTCGCGATCAATGCTTGCTTGAGAGACTGGGGAATGTCAGAGGAAGGAATCATCGATCGGTCTTGCAGATAATAGCGCCCCAGGAGAACGCTATCGGCACTATAAACTTCGGTCGCCTGCTGGTGACGAACCCCGAGTAATTCTTTTTTCGAAGGAATCTGCCCAAAAATGCCAATCCACACCAGAAAGATGAAAAAGAGGCCAAATACAAAAACGCCTGCGATGGAAACGAAAAGGACTCGTGTCACACCCTGCCGGCGCACATATCCATACCATCCTGTTAAGCGTGCTTTTGCTTCTGTGAGAAATCTTTCTATCGAATCGTTCATGGGTCTTTCAGCGAACTAACGAAATACTACACGCAAAAAGCATGCAGACAATAAAAAATCATTCGGCCCAATTGCTAATAATTGCCTTTACGAAGCGACAGAAGGTTTTAGCTTGAAAAATTAAGATTGTATTGTCTGATTACAGCGACAATCTATAACGATTGTTTGTCGTACGGCGGATGAGGTCAAACCCCAATTTTGTTCTTAAGTTCTGGATGTAAACTTCGATGGAGGTGTCAAATAAGTAGATTTCAGAGCCCCAGATATTTCGGAGCAAATTTTCCTGAGAAATGATTTTATGGGGATTTTGAGCAAAAAAGAACAACAGCTCAAATTCTGGCTTGCTTAAAGTTACTTCAGATTCACCGATCTTAACGGAATTCGAATTCCTCCTGATGATAAGGTTACCGATACGAAGCTCCGCTATACTTTTCCGAATTACAAAACGTCTCTTCAACACCGTCTTCACTTTGTATGTGAGCGCCCGAAGCCCCACCACTTTTTCTATAAAGTCATCGCCACCTGTATCAAGAGCTGCCTGACGATAATACGTTTCGGATTTGGCTGTGAGAAAGAATATATACGTCTCCTCAAAACGTTTGAGGCTGCGAAGTTCTTTGCAGATCTCAATGCCATTTGGGTGCGGCATCATAATGTCAAGAATAACAAGATCCGGCATAAACTCTTTAGCTACCTTCACTGCCTCCCAACTCTCGTCGATCACCTTGACTTTGAAGCCTTCCTTTTCAAGATTGTACGCCAGCAACTCCAGAATGTCCCTGTCGTCATCTACCACCAATACACGGAACGGTCTTTTCTCACCCATATTCTGATAGGCGAATTTACGGACGTGTTGTTATCCAGTCATTACAATGCCTTTATCTGGAAATGAATATTTGAGGTCGAATGGGAATGGAATTAACAATAGGTTTATTTCTTCGCCAACTTAACCGCTAACGAAACTGCTTCTGCGGTAACATCCTCGAACTTAATAACCACGTGATTATCGCCGTCTACCCACTCCTGTATCTTGTCAAGATTTTTTTTTCTCAATTTCTTTAGCACAGGGACACCAAGCTGTTTGAGAGATGCCGCGTTATAAAATTGTTCAAGCTGAGATTGCATAGGCACCACCATCAATTTTTTCTTCAGGAACAAGGCTTCAGCCGGCGTTTCAAAACCCGCGCCACAAAGCACTCCTTTCGAAGTGGTCATACTTGCGACAAAATCTTCGCTATTAACCGGATAAACAGCAACGTTTCCTGAATGATATGCTTTCCTTGTATGTTTTGAAAACACGTGCCATTTAACTGGGATCTTTGAAAGTAGTGGAGCAAGCTTGCGATCGTCGTATGCGGGCAAATAAACGGTATAGTGATCCTTTACCTCGGCATTACAATTTCGTATAGCCGAACGGATAACAGGAGTGAATATATTTTTATCATACTTTTCAAAATGAAATGCAACATGTTTATCTGCCGGTGCATAATTGTGAAGTATCCACTCGCCTACCGGATCCATTTTTGTTGGCTTTGGAACTTTAGGTGACAATAAAGCCGATTGATGACTTAAGGCTACGCAGGGAACTCCACGTTTTCTACATGCCCAGGCTGAGATGGGTTCAAAGTCATTGATCACAAAATCATACTGCTCGGCCGGAAACTTTTTGATCTCCTTATATACGTCCTTTGAACTATTGCTTTTGAAAGTCTTAAGGAAATTTATTCCCCCATTTTTGCCAAAATAAAAACTAAGGCCTTTTGATTTATACTTGACAGGATAACTCAACTTAATGTCTGCTTGTGACCCACTGACAAAAAGGTCGAGTTCTCCATATTGCCTTAGGAACGGAATAACGTCTTCGGCGCGTGCGAGGTGACCGTTGCCAGTGCCCTGAATTGCATAGAGGATTTTCACTTCTTGGTTGTTAAGAATTCGTTGACCAACCCCCGGAAGATCTCGTTGTTGTCGAGGTTCTTGCCAAAACGTTTGGGCAATTTGATGGACTGAGCTTTAGAATCATCAAGGTAACGATAAATCCTCCATTCGCCTTCATTGTATTCAAGAGCAGTGAGGTTCTCAACCCAATCGCCGGAATTCAAATACATTACTTCGCCCTTCTCCGTAATGATCTTCTTGATCTCAGGGTAATGAATGTGTCCACACACTACATAATCAAAACCATTCTCGATGGCGATATCTGCGGCCACTTTTTCAAAATCATTGATAAACTTCACTGCCGACTTCACACTGTCTTTTACACGTTTAGAGAGGGAGATCTTTTCTTTGCCCAACTTCGTAAGGCACCAATTGACAAATGTGTTAATATGAATCAAAGTGTCGTAACCAACAGCGCCAAGCTTTGCAAGCCATTTAGAATACTTCATCGTGACATCAAATACATCTCCGTGAAAGATCCAGGCTTTCTTACCGGCTAATTTCAATACAACCTTGTTGTCGATGTGAAATGACCCAATTCTAAAACCCGAGAATTTGCGCAGCATCTCATCGTGATTACCCGTGAGATAAATGATCTTGGTGTTTTTCGCCAGTAGTCCGGTAATGTGCTTCACAACCTGCATGTGGGACTTGGGCCAGTAACGTTTTGTAAACTGCCACATGTCAATTATGTCACCGTTGAGGATTATTCTTTTGGGCTTGATGGTTTTGAGATAACGAAGAAGAGGTTCCGCATGACAACCGTAGGTGCCAAGGTGTACATCGGATAATATAACGAGCTCTACGTCCCGCTTCCTCTTTTTTCCCATATCAACTTGGGTAACCCTTGCGTTGAGGATCACCCACTATTGGATAACTATGGTGAAATTTCATTACAAAGGTAGGTCTATCTCTTTGAATTGGCACAATTTGCTCTATTATGAAATTGTTAACCGCGAATCAAAACCTGAACCTCATGTATTTGATCTTTTCGCCTTTAGCGGCAAACATCTCCTCATAACGGGTGCGGATATCAAAACATTCCGTCCTTAATTCAGACGAGTAGAGATCATCTGTGAATTGAAGATCGTCAATGTCATTCCGGTTTTGAGTCTCCTCCAATGAATAGGAATAAAGCGGGGAATTGTCGGTCTTAAGTCGAACATAACTCCCGTGCTTGACCAGTTTTTTATAGATTTCCATATAACGAGGACTGGTTAGGCGGCGTTTGATATCGCGCTTCCTGGGTCTTGGATCTGGAAATGTTATCCATACCTCATCGACCTCGCCAGGTTCAAAGAAGTTTTCGATCAACAGGATGGGTGTACGTAGGAACGCGACATTGTTAAGCCCGTTTTCCAGGGCGAGCGTGCTTCCCTTCCAAATCCTTTCACCCTTGATATCTACGCCAATGAAATTCTTTTCAGGAAATCGCTTGGCCAGGTTAACACTATATTCCCCCCGTCCACACGCTAGCTCAAGAGTTATAGGGTTATCATTCCGGAAGTAATAAGAGCGCCATTTTCCCTTGATGTTATCGTAGATATCCTTTGTGCGTTCAATTACATTGTCTCTTTCTTCAATGATCCGGAATCGCTCCAGCTTTCGTTTCATAGGTTGTCTATCTCTGCTACTACAAATGTACTTCCGCCAATGAAGATCATGTCGTTCTTCGAGGCGGCGCGTTTCGCATGTCTTATTGCTTCATTCACGTCACGAACAACTTCTCCCGTTAATCCAAATGCGCCGGCCTGTTCCACCAGCAGACCAGCATCGAGCGCCCGCGGAATATTGGACTGGCAAAAGTAGTAATAAGCCTCTTGCGGCAAAAGTTGTAATACTATTGACATGTCTTTGTCCTTTACGACGCCGATGACCATATGCAGCGACTCAAATGATTGCGCCCTGATCTGTCTAACTACTTCCTTTATTCCGTCTGGATTATGTGCAGTGTCGCAGACCATCAAGGGATTTGTTCCCAACAGTTGCCATCGCCCCTTGAGCCCGGTTTGTGAAATTACCTGAATGAGCCCCCTGCGCACGTGTTCGTCTGATATCTGCCATTTCAATTTCCGTAATAGATCAATCACCTGCAGTACTCCCGCAATATTCTTCGTTTGATAAAATCCCTGTAAGGATAATTCAAGACCCACAAAAATAGATTGGTTACCTCTAAGGGCATTATACACGACGCGACCGTCAATAATTCCTTGAGCCACGTGGTAGTTATCAGACGCAAAATAAATAGGTGCGTGCAACGCGGAGGCGTATTTAATGAATACATGCTCCACTTCGGGTTGGCGTTCACTGACAACAACCGGAACCTTCTTCTTGATAATTCCCGCCTTTTCAGACGCGATCTTTTCCAGCGTATCTCCCAAAATTTCCTTGTGATCCCAGCTGATATTCGTAATAAGGCTTAGCTCAGGTACAACCACGTTTGTGGAATCCAACCTTCCACCTAACCCGACTTCAATAACTGCAACATCAACCTCAATTGAAGCGAAGTAATCGAAGGCCATGGCTACTGTGATTTCAAAAAATGAAGGCCCAATCTTTTCGATCATCGGCCGGATACGGTTGACAAAATCCGTCACAAAACTTTTCGAGATTTCCTCGCCGTTGACCCGGATACGTTCGGTGAATTCCTTTAGGTGGGGAGATGTATACAAACCAGTCTTATACCCGGAACTCTGAAGAATAGAAGCAATCATGTGTGACGAGCTTCCCTTGCCATTGGTTCCTGCAACATGAATGCTCTTGAACGTCCTTTGTGGATTGCCGAGGGCATCGCATAAAGCAATAGTATTTGACAGGTCATTTTTCAGCGCGGCTGGTCCAATCCGCTGAAACATGGGAAGATTATCATACAGATAGCGGAGGGCCTCCTCGTATGCACTGAACATGGTGCGAAAATACGAGGAATTGAATTACAGAAAAGTTTGATGGTTATAAGCCGATCTCCTTGCGATCTATTCCAAAATCATCGGCGCTAAACTGAAGGATGGCCAAAACTTCTTTGTAGGCCAGCAGCTTCCCTTCAATGTGGGTTAATTCTTCGGGGGCCGCAAAATTCTTTCGTTCTTTTAACTCGCGAATGTTACTGTGGATGGTTATCAGCACGTCCTGAATAAATTCTATGTGCCGGGTGCTCATGACAGCGTTTCGAATCGACGGCTTACTTGGATACTACCCTAAATGTGATTTTGCCTTCTGATTCGGCAGGGAGATTCCCTCCCTTAGGAATGAATTCCAGTTGCTGAATCATTTCCTTTAGTTTTTGTTGAGCTTGCAGGCTTAGACCTCTTTGAACGGGTGTTACTTTGATCACGGTCCCATCGGCATCGACCTTTACAATAAATTCATAAACGCCGTAGGCCTCCTCAGGCATTGTAGGCGACTGAACTTTAGGCCAATCGAATCCATTGAAGCCAGACATTGAAACTCCGCCACCGCCGGGCTGTCCGTAAAGCGCTTTCGCGTCCAGGGTTCCTTCGGGATTTCCCTTATCTCCGGTTTTGCCAGGGTCGTCTCCATGATTGCCTGGCTGTCCTTCTTTACTTCCTTCTTTAGTTCCTTCCTTACCAGCGCCTGTCGGCTGATCACTCGGCTTAAAAACGGCCTTGGAGTCTACTTTTGGCGCTACCTCTGGCTGTTTTACGACCTTCTTTTCTTCTACTTTTTCCTTTGGTTTTTCTGCAGGCTTTTCAGGCTCTTTTTTCTCTTTTACAATAACCGGGCTCTCGACTTTGGACTCTATCTCCTCCTCCTCCACTTCATCAGACTTTGTATCCGCAGGTTCTACCTTTTCCTGTACAGGTTCGTCTTTTTTGACTTCTGGCTTTACCTCTTCCTGCTGCGTCGGTGCAGGGTCTTCGGCCTCAGTGCCTTCGTTCCCCACAGGAGTTTCCGGTTGAATGTCCCCAAATCCTTCCGTATCCAGTCCGAAGTTTAGTTCGACGCCATATTCTGGCATTGGAGGATCGGGTGCGCGCCATGCGACGATGAGCAACATCATTAGAAACAATGCGCCCTGTATTCCAGCCGTTGAAAGAGCCGCAACCCGCCGGTTTTTCTTTTCTTGTTCTTCGTCGTGTTCTTCTTCGGTCATATTATTCCGGATTTGTGGCAATAACAACCTTTGCTTCCAGTGATGTTGCCAGTCCTGCTGCAAACACTAAATGTTCTGAAGGCACCTCTTTGTCAACGTGTAAAACCACCGCTCCACCAGAACCACCGAGCCTGCGCTTAAGTTCACCCTCAAGCGTCGCTTTCGTGACCTTCTTTTCGTTGATATAGTATTGAAGGTCTTTCGTGATCGTTATGGAAACTTTTTGAAGATTGATAGTTCCTCCTTTGCTGGTGGGCAGGTTCACAGGCAGGCCTGAAGGCGTAACGAACGATGATGTCAGCATAAAAAAAATCAATAGCAAGAAAATCAAATTCGTCATGGAAACCATGCTGAAACTTGCGTTGA
>DATHIE010000375.1:0-2085 GCA_035316905.1 Chryseolinea sp.
CGATCAGTTGTTTTACGGCGTCGCGTCCCTGGCCCAGTTTGTTGCTATTATAGGAGAACCATGAGCCGGATTTTTGGATTACGTTCAATTCTACACCGAGATCGACAATTTCTCCGGACTTGGAAATGCCTCGACCGTACATAATGTCAAACTCCACCACCTTGAAGGGAGGAGCTACTTTATTCTTAACCACTTTTACTTTAACGCGGTTACCAGTAATTTCATCAGCGGCCTCCTTGATCTGGCCGATACGGCGAATGTCGAGTCGGACAGACGCGTAAAATTTCAGCGCATTACCGCCAGTAGTTACTTCCGGGTTTCCAAACATGACCCCGATCTTTTCGCGAAGCTGGTTGATGAAAACACATGAACAGCCGGTTTTACTGATAGTCCCTGTCAGTTTTCTCAATGCCTGCGACATGAGTCGGGCGTGCAATCCCATTTTACTGTCACCCATTTCGCCTTCCAACTCGCTTTTTGGAACGAGCGCAGCAACTGAGTCAATAACAATAATGTCGATTGCACCTGAGCGTATCAGGTGGTCAGCGATTTCGAGGGCCTGCTCACCATTGTCTGGCTGAGATATAAGCAGATTTTCCGTGTCAATACCCAGCTTTTCCGCGTATGCTTTATCGAATGCGTGTTCTGCATCAATAAAAGCAGCGAGTCCTCCCTTGCGTTGCGCCTCGGCGATGCAATGAAGTGTCAACGTGGTTTTACCTGACGACTCAGGTCCATAGATCTCAGTAATTCTTCCACGCGGAATTCCACCTATTCCCAATGCAATATCCAAGCCCAGCGACCCGGTCGATATGGCGGGAACATCCATCACCTTTTCGTCACTCAGTTTCATTACGGTTCCTTTGCCGTAGGTCTTTTCAAGTTTGTCCAGTGTCAGCTGAAGAGCTTTCAATTTTTCTTTTGCGTCGCTCATATTATCATCAATGTTTATTGTTACGTATCAAATCTCAAATTGATGCTTAAATGCTGTAGGAATTTATATTCGGAAAATTCTCGAGATATGAAGAACCTACAACGGAAGATCAACTTGATACTGGGTTGAAATTACTACATCAAGGTTAAATTAAAAACGCATAAGAGTGGGGTATTGGAGCATGTTCCGATATCCATCGTTGGTATTCCTTGAACACTGAAACTCTAAATAAATTACATTCAGATAGTTGACATCACATTATCAACTGTGACAACTAGTGTCAAAGCATTTATATTGCAAAAAGAATTCAGGATTTCCGTTTATAAAAAGATGAAAAATATGCCATTGAACCCTTTGAGTATCATGTGTGATCGCTCAACAATTGACAAACAATGAAGATGAAAGTTGTAAAGCGGTTACTCGCGGGGTTGCTGATAACACTCGTTGTTTTGATCGTGATTTTTTGGGATCTGGTAAGTTACGCAGCGCGTCAGGGTTATGGGCAGTTTTCGATAATATGGAATGCGCGCCCCGTCGAAGAATTTTTGTCCGATCCGGAGTTTCCCGATTCCCTTAAAGCACGCCTGAACTTTATTTCAGAGGTGAGAAGGTATTCAATCGATTCACTCGGGTTGAAGGATACGGAAAACTATAAAACCATGTTTGACCAAAAAGGCAAGGAGATCATGTGGGTGGTCATGGCATGTGAGAAATTTCGCTTGAAACCAAAGGAATGGGAATTCCCCATCGTTGGAGCTGTTCCTTACAAAGGGTTCTTTAACGAGAAACTGGCAAATGACCTCAAGCAAGAATTGGAAAAAGAGGGCTGGGATGTCGTGGTTCGCAATCCCGGAGGTTGGTCGACGCTAGGGTGGTTCACAGACCCCATACTCAGTAAAATGTTAAGTCGAAGCGAAGGTGACCTTGCAAACCTGATCATTCACGAAATGTCGCATGCTACTATATTCGTCAAGGACAGCGTTGATTTTAATGAAAACCTGGCCACATTTATCGGAGACCGTGGTGCCGAAAAATTTCTCATATCTAGATATGGAGAGCATTCAAAAGAATACACGATCTACATGGAAGAGGACAGAGACTATCTGAAGTTCGTGGACCATATGCTACGTGGGGCGGAGCAGTTGGACAGT
>DATHIE010000376.1:0-5143 GCA_035316905.1 Chryseolinea sp.
TAAAGTCCGCGTTGCAACATGCGGCGGCCGATGGCTTTAAACCCACCTTAGCCATTGTTTTTTTGTCAGTTAAACAAGACCGGGATGCCATCAGTAAAATGTTTGATAAAGCAGGTATTGTTGTCTTTGGAGTAACCACCAACGGTGAGTTTACAGGGGAAGGTATTACAGAAAAATCAGTGGCCGTTTTATTGCTCGATATTAATCCCGACTATTTCACTGTTCAATTTTCTGAATTAAGCGAAGAAAATTACAGGCAAACAACTCAGGCCATTGCGAAAAAAGCGCTGGAAAAATTTGCTCATCCGGCCTTTCTCATTGCCGGTAGTAACCTGGAAACAGATGCCGAAGAATTGCTGCATGGTTTTGAAGACATCGTCGGCATGCAGGTAAATGTGTGCGGCGGCATGGCCGGCGATGATTTTAGTTTCAGTGAACAATTTGTTTTTACCAATGGGCAGTCTAGCAATAGGGGCATCGTTGTTTTGGTACTGGACGAAGATAAAATCATTGTAAAAGGAAAAGCCACCTGCGGATGGACAGCGATGGGAACCGAAAAAACGGTTACCAAAAGTGAAGGCAACCGGGTTTATACAATTGAGAATGTGTCCGCACTGGAAATGACAAAAAAATACAGTGGGTTAAAAAACCTCACGCCTGATAACCCATCCATTGCAGTAGAGATTGCCACGTCGTGTACGCTACAACTACAACGCGAACAGGGCGAGCCGGTAATGCGACCGGGCCTCATCGTAAACTGGCAGGATGGTTCATTCATCTGCAGTGGCAAGGTCCCACAGGGATCTAAAATAAAATTTTCACTGCCTCCCGATTTTGATGTGATTGAAAAAGTAATACAGAACTGTAAAGATCTCAAGGCGACAGAAATGCCTGAAGCCGACGCGTTGGTGGTATTTAGCTGTGCAGGAAGATTGGCATCGCTAGGCCCTTTGATCACTGAAGAAATAGAAGGCATCCAAAAAGTGTGGGACGCTCCCATGGCCGGCATGTTCAGCAACGCAGAACTTGCGAGGTTTACTAACGGCAATCTTGAAATGCAAAACCTTACCGCATGCTGTGTGGTCTTAAAAGAAAAATAGATGAACAAGCGCCTGCAGGCTATACTAAACCTTATACAACAATCTGAATCGTTAACGCCGGAGGAAAAAAAATCCCTTGCAGATGCAGTAAAAGAAAGTGACAAAGAAATCACCATAACAGAATTCAAATTAGAACGGACAGAAAAAGTAAAACGTACCACTGGGATTTTACTTGAAGAAACGATTGCGGAGCTGGAGCAAAAGAGAAAATCCGTTGAAGCTCAAAACAGGGAACTTGAAATTGAAGCGTCACTGGAAAGAGTTCGCTCCAGAAGCATGGCCATGCATAAAAGTGATGAGCTGCAGGAAGTAATTAACACCCTGTTTGATAGACTGAAGGATCTGGGTATAGAAACGAGTACGGCCTCGATCGCCATCTATAACGGAGGTTCAAAAGACTTCGAGCAGTGGATTCAGAACGCCGATCGAAACTATTCTTCCCGAGTAATCACTCCTTTCAATGTGCAGAGTAAAATAGGTAAGGATCTGTTTTATACCATGAGCAGTGGAAAAGACCTGCTCTCCAGGCGCTATTCTAAGGACGAGAAAAATGAATGGTTTACCTACGCTTTTGAACATACTGATCTGAAGCATATTCCTGACGACCGGAAGAGATATGTTTTGGAATCCGAATCATATAATCTTTCCGTTGCGACCATTCGCCACGGATCGGTTTGCCTTGCCCGATACTCCGATAAACTATTTTCAGACGAGGAGAATGATATCCTGAAACGGTTCGCGCGTGTTTTCGAGCAAGCCTATATCCGTTTTCTCGACCTTCAAAAAGCAGAAGCGCAGGCAAGGGAAGCACATATTGAAGCGGCTCTGGAAAGAGTGAGAGCCAGATCTATGGCAATGCATAAAAGTGAAGAACTTGGAGACCTTTCTTTTGAATTGGTAAAACAAGTGCAGGCGTTAGGTGTCGCTACCTGGCATTGTGCATTCAATATTTATGATGAAAATCAAGAAAGCTCAACTGAATGGGGCAGTAATTCGGGAGGTTCGTACCCTATCTACAAAACCCCGAGAGAAGGAATATTCCTTCGCTACTATGAGATCGGAAAAAGAGGCGAAACATTGCATGTCGAGGAAATTGGAGAAGACAGATGTGCCGATCACTACGCGTACTTATGCACCCTTCCAGGTGTAGGCGACACGTTAGTTAAAGTCAGAGATTCGGGGATACCCTTTCCTAAATCTCAAATTGACCATGTAGCCTATTTCAAGTACGGTTATTTGTTGTTCATCACGTTCGTGCCGGCGCCAGAGGCTCACGATATTTTCAAACGCTTTGCTAAAGTTTTTGAACAGACGTACACACGTTTTCTTGATTTGAAAAAAGCCGAGGCCCAGGCAAGAGAATCACAGATAGAGGCTGCGTTGGAAAAAGTACGGAGCCGCTCACTGGCCATGCACAAAGCGGAGGAGTTGGGTGAAGTGATCACTGTTGTTTTTGACAAATTGAAAGACCTGAATTTTTCAGTTGCCGATGGTGTAGCATTGATAACATTTATAGAAGGTTCAAAAGACCTGAATGAGTGGATGGCCAATCCTGGGTTTTCATCAGCTACAAGGTTTTATCTTCCTTATTTTGAACATCCCGTACTTTCCAATCTCTGGAATGCGAAGAATCAGGGAAAAGAATTTTTGGAAGGACGATATACGGCTGAAGAGAACAAATCGTTCCTGAACCATATTTTTGAGTATAGTGATTATAGACATACACCGCAGGAAATCAAAGATTTTTGTTTAGCAGCCGGTTTCTATAACAATTCCATCGTCTTTCAAAAAAACACAGCCATATTCATCAATGATTATACTGGCCATTCACTGTCAAAACATGAGATTGATATACTGAAAAGGGTTTCAAAAGTATTTGAACAAACCTATACCCGTTTCCTCGATCTTCAAAAAGCAGAAGAACAGGCGCGCGAAGCTCAGATTCAATTAGCCTTAGAAAGAGTTCGTGCAAGAACGATGGCAATGCAAAAGAGTGATGAACTGCGTGAAGTGGTGGCTACATTATACGAGCAATTGAGCCAATTAAACTTTGATTCTAATGCTTGCAATATTATAATCATTGACAACAAAACAAATAACCAACAATACTGGGTATCGGGATTTATGCAAAAGCTTTATCCGGAAAGTTATAATGTCCCCTATTTTGAACATTCTTACATAGATGTTCAGTTGCAGTCATGGAAGCAAGGGGAGAAGTACACCGTGATTGAATATTCCGGAAAAACAAAAAAAGAATTTGACAAGCAATTCTTTTCTCAAACGGAGTTTAAAAATATTCCACAGGAAGTACAGGAAATTATCAAAACTTTCGAATCAGCAAGGCTTTCAACAGCTTTCTTTACTTATGGTGCATTGCAGATCATCGGACCAAGCTCACTTAGTGACGAAAATGCAGAAATTCTTCAGCGTTTTGCCAGTGTCTTTGATCAAACCTATACGCGTTTCCTCGATCTGCAAAAAGCAGAAGCACAGGCAAAAGAAGCGAGGATTGAAGCCGGTCTTGAGAGGGTACGCTCCAAGGCTATGTCTATGCAGACTTCAGAAGAGTTGAATGCTCTCATTGGAACGGTATTTACTGAATTAACGAAACTCGACCTGGTACTGACGCGCTGCGTCATTATGACCTATGATCACAAAACAAATGACGCAAGGTGGTGGATGGCTAATTCAGAAGCGCCGGAACAACCCATGAATTTCCATGTGCAATATCATGAGCATCCCCCTAACCTGGCCTACTTCTCCGCGTGGCGGGAACGAACCGTAAAATGGATTTATCTGCTGGGAGGAAAAGAAAAAAAGGAATGGGATGATTTTTTATTTGGAGAAACCGAGCTGAGGCTTTTACCTGATTTTGTAATCGCCGGAATGAAAGCTCCCGACCGGGTCTATCTGAACGCTTCGTTCTACAACTCCGGCAACCTTACGTTGGCAAGTCTCGAGCCGCTCTCCGATGAACACTTTGATATCTTAATCCGCTTCGCCAAAGTATTTGACCTGACCTACACGCGGTTTAATGATCTTAAGCAAGCAGAAGCTCAAGCCCGCGAAGCAAAGATAGAAGCAGCCTTGGAAAGAGTTCGAACCAGGACAATGGCCATGCAGCGTAGCGAGGAATTGGTGGACGTTGCTTCCATCTTATTTCAGCAAGTGAAAGCACTTGGGGTGCCTCAATGGAATTGCGGATTTAATATCTGGGAGATTGGTGACAAACAGTTTACTTATTATCCTGGAAGTCCGGATGGGATAATATTGCCTACGCCATGCAAGATTCCGCTGACGGAGCATCCGGTTTTTATTTCGTTCGATGATTCAAGAAAGAGAGGCGACGAACTTTTTGTCTATGAAAAAGAAGGTGAGTTTCAAGCGGAACATTACCGGTACATGCTCTCCCTTCAACCTGGAGTTGGTGATTTATTGCAAAGTATGTTGGACGCCGGTTTCCAGCTTCCCACTTTTCAAATAGATCATGTTGCTAACTTTTCATACGGGAATCTGATATTCATAACGTATGAGCACTTCCCCGAAATGCACGATGTATTCAAACGCTTTGCTAAAGTTTTTGAACAGACGTATACCCGCTTTCTCGACTTGCAACAAGCAGAAGCCCAGGCAAGGGAAGCGCAGATTCAACTAGCTCTTGAACGGGTAAGGGCAAGGACCATGGCCATGCAGCAAAGTCATGAATTGAAGGATGCGGCCAGTTTGTTATTCCTGCAGGTAAAAGAATTGGGCATCGAAGCCTGGACTTGCGGATATAATATATGGGATGAAGACAAGAAAGCAGCAACGGCATGGCTAAGCAGAGGCGTTATGCAACCGCCTTTTAAGGTTCCGCTCACAGAAAACGAAACGTTAATGCATTTTAATGAAGCCGCACAAAGAGGGGAGTCATTATTTGTAGAAGAAGTTAGTGGTGACACATTGATTGAGCTGTACAGGTATTTGGGAACCCTTCTTGTTTCGGGAGGCGTGTCGGATGAGATCAGAAAGCCCGGGTATGCTCCACCCACCTTCCAGGTAAA
>DATHIE010000377.1:0-2944 GCA_035316905.1 Chryseolinea sp.
TTCCTGAACACCTTCGGAGCCTGGCGAAAGAGCTCTTCAATCTTGTCCTTATGCTTGCCGACCTGTCGGACGAATTCGGTCTTGGAATACAGGAAACTGAGCGAGTGGTAATAAGTCTCCGATAAAAATTCCACACACCCCGTTGCGCCCAGGTCCTGGAAAGATCTTAAAACGTCAGGGCGATACCGTTCCATTTGCTCTAGGGCTGTTCCGCTTATGGAATAGGCAATCCGGAACTTTCCCTTGTAGCGCTTTATCAATGAAAGTAAAGTCTTGTTTGCAGCGAGATAGCACTTGGTTGACACGCGGTCCAAAATTTCGCGGTTCTTAAGTACGTCTTCGTATGAATGATCGTGTCCGATCTTGAAGCAATCATAATGTTTCAACCTGAATGGCTGATGGACTTGGAAGTAAAAACAGATTGATGGCATTATTTATTATTAGGTTAACAATTGCTGATAAACGTTAAATATTTTTTCTGCGGTATGATCCCATGTTAATCCATCGAGCTCAGCCTTAGCGCTTTCTGTTAATTGTTGATTCAGCGTAGCATAGTTCAATAAGGCATAGATATAGTTGGCATACTTATCGGTATCCCAAAAGTCAGCTTTTAAGGATGCCTTCATTACTTCTGCTGCTCCAGACTGGCTGGAGAGAACGCTTGGCACGTGATGTTGCGCGGCTTCAAGTGCCGTTATGCCAAATGGTTCTGAAACCGATGGCATAAAATACACATCAGCCATTGAAAGGAGCTCGTCTACTTTTGCTTTAGAAAGGAAGCCGGCAAAGATGAACTTGCTTCCCAGTTTTTTGTAGGCTGAGGTTTCCAGAATGTGAGCAAGCTGGTCGCCGGTGCCCGCAACGACAAACTTCACCCGCGGGTAAACCTTGGAAACTTTCTCAGCAGTTTCCAGGAGAAATTCGGGACCTTTTTGATGGGTGAGCCGCCCGAGAAAGACTACAAGCTTGTCACGAAGCTTATGTGGCTTACGTGGCATGTCACCAGGGTCAATTCCATTGTGGACAACATGGATCTTTGAAGGGTCTATTCCGTAATGCTTTATTATTTGGTCCTTAGTGAACTGGCTCACCGAAAAGACACGATCCGCCAGGAGCAGCGCTTCCTTTTCCAGATCATAAATAGCATTCCGGGTAGATTCTCCGGCCCTATCTGTCTCTAAAGAATGAACGTGCAGCACAAGCGGCTTGCCCGTATTTTGTCTAATCTTGATTCCCGCCGCGAATGTGATCCAGTCGTGAGCATGCACAATATCGAAGTCCATGTTCCTTGCGATCTGGTCCGCAAGCTGGGTGTACAAGTAGACCTTGTGCATCACATTGTAGCCATAAACATTGCTGTCGGAAAAGATCTGGTTGATCATCTCCATCGTCCGTTCCGAAGTGAAATTCACTGCTTCCTCCTTGTGCCGGCTCTTTTCAATTTTTTCATTAATGAAGTGGTAGGGGCTGACGCTTAACGGAATCCGGTGTACTTCCGTGAGATCTTCAAGGTTGAATTTAAGCCGTTCGACATCCAACTCATGCGCAGTAATTGAGTTGAGACCTACTATGTTGACATTCGGGAGACTACTGGAGGCAGAGTAGGACGGGATAATAAGCTTGATTTCCACGTTATGCCGGAGCGCCTTCACCATGCCATAGGTGGCAACGCCAAGACCTCCGCTAAACAATGGAGGGAACTCCCAACCAAGCATGAGTACTTTCACTGCGCCGATCGCTTTTAACTAACCAAACTAGCTACGATTACAAAAGACAAACAATGCTCGCTTGACTACGTAAGCATTGTGACGAAAATGTTCAAAAAAGATTTAACTGAGGGCCTGAATTTCGGAAATCCAGACAGATAATGCTATGCGAAGTCAACATTTAATTTGTATGTAACAATTCGTTCGCATCATCTTGATGTCGCAAAGGTGAACTGAAGAATCGAAGTTGTTATTTCTGTTTTCACTGAGTGGTCCGTTGAACCGTCAAAGCACAAGACATCGCCGTCGGTCAGCGTAAGCTCATCGTCACCGATTCCAAATTGACATAACCCAGACATTATAAAGAGTAGTACATATCCGGCGCTTGTAGAGAATTTTCCACTGCTCCCTGATTCCAGGGAAACAACGGCAGCCTCTAAGGTCGAGTCGTGTATATTTTGCAAAAGAATATGATGACGATTGATCCCGCTGGGTTTCTTATCTGGCTTGTTCATGTAGTGTTCCTTCCGGATCAGTTGATAGGGCTGACCATCAGTCAGGACAAGATCTCTGAAGAAATCCTTTAGCGAAACATCTAGTGATTGTATTAAGGTGACAAAAACAGGGAGCGACGGAACAGTCCGCATATTTTCGATCTTTGAAAGGAGCCCTTTGCTCACGCGGGTTCGGGTCGCCAGCTGCTGTATCGTAAGCTTTTTTTCCAATCGCGTAGCGCGTATCTTTTTAGCTATCCGTGCTACAACCTCGTTATCTACCATACTTTATCTGTCTACGTGCCGATCATAAACATAGACAAAATTGAATGATGCCCCTTGTCAAAATCTTTCCTTGTTCCAACGCATTAAATAAATGTTAACCATCAAATGAATTGCAAGCGTTGCAGACGATGATTGTTTTATTTCTCGAGGGGAAATCTTAATCCACGTTTCATTTTCGATTTGAAATTTTAATGGAGAGGTAATGCTTATCTAAACGTAACGTGACGTCAATTACTAACATTTGCCGCAAGTATTTGGCTGCCGTAGCAAATGCGATTTAGTAAAACCGGGATTGTCCAGTGGCGATCCCGGACTTTACTGGTTGAACACTTGCCTCCCACATACGACAAACAACCCTTAACCAACAAACACTATGAACAAAATTCTACTAAAGAAAGTCATTTCTTTAGCCTCCAGGTCCATGCGACCGCTTATGATTCTCGGTGCGTGGCTATTGTT
>DATHIE010000378.1:0-3358 GCA_035316905.1 Chryseolinea sp.
CCTTGATCTGGTGTCGACAACTTGTTCCCGGTGCAGCTATGATCACATCTTCACCTTGTTTCCTTATAGCCGGAAACAAAACGAGCTCACCAATCTTCATGGAAAGGTCGTAATGCTCCCTTTCGTATCCGAATGATCCCGCCATCCCACAACACCCGGAAGGAATAATATGTACTTCATTATTTCCGAAGCGCGTTAGAATTTTTTTTGTAGGAGTCAACGAGGACAATGCTTTCTGCTGACAATGTCCATGGAGTTTGATTAACTTCTTGTGATCACCAAATTTTGCCACATCAATGTTGCCCGCCTCCAGCTCATTGGCGAGAAACTCTTCAATCATGAATGTGTTTGCCGCAATGCCCTTTGCATGCTCTTTTTCTTTGTTCCTCAACAGATCCGGATATTCATCGCGGAATGTCAGGATAGCTGAAGGCTCCACTCCTACCAGCGGCGAATCAGAAGTGATTACGTCCTTGAAAAGTGAAACGTTTGCCTTAGCAAGTTCACGGGCCTCTTCTAGCAGACCTTTCGAAAGAAAACTACGTCCTGATTCTTTGTGCTCGAGGACTTTGATTGCATAACCTAATTTGTCTAGCAATGTTACCGTTGCAATTCCGATTTCAGCTTCATTAAAATTCAACAACTCGTCGACGAACAAATAAACTGTTTTGATCGGATTTTGAACAGTCGGTTTGAATTTCGTCTTATACCATTTTTGCCAGCTGATCTTCGAAAGTTTTGGCATGCTTCGATCCGGGGCAAAACCAATAATGGATTTTGCCAGCCCGGCGGTTATACGATTTCCAAATACCGCACGGTATCCCCAGGGAGCCAATGAAGCCAGCTTCATTCCGAGAGCAAAATTGCCGATGATCCTGCTTCGGAACGGCACTCCTTTTTCCTTGTAATATTGATACTGCCATTCTTGTTTCAACTTTCCCATGTCCACATTGGAAGGGCACTCTGATTTACAGCCCTTGCAGCTAAGACATAGGTCCATTACATCCTTAATCTCTTCGTGGGCGAATGGGTTTTGTTGTTTCGAGCCACGAAGCATCTCCCTCAGGATATTTGCTCTGGCACGCGTGGTCTCCTTTTCATTGCGCGTAGCCATGTAGCTGGGGCACATCGTCCCCCCGCTAAGCTCTGTCTTCCGGCAATCACCTGAGCCGTTGCATTGCTCAGCCGCGCGCAGGATACCGAATGTTTCAGAAAAATCGAGGATTGTTTCGAATGACTTCGTTTCCTGGTCGCGCTCATATCGTAGGTTTGTATCCATTGGAGGAGTTCCAACGATCTTGCCGGGATTGAAAACATTGTTAGGATCCCAAACTTTTTTCAGGTCTTTGATCAGTTCATAGTTCCGGTGTCCGATCATTTGCGGAATAAACTCGCCACGTAAACGTCCGTCGCCATGTTCACCTGATAGTGAACCATCATACTTCTTTACAAGCTTAGCCGTCTCTTCTGCCATAACACGGAATAACTTCACACCCGCCGACGTCTTTAAGTCCAATATAGGACGAAGGTGAATCTCCCCTGATCCAGCATGCGCGTAATGGACACTATACAATCCATGTTCTTTAAGCAATACATTCATGTCTGCGATGTACGCAGGTAGATCTGTTACATCAACAGCGGTGTCCTCAATAACGGGAACAGGTTTTTCGTCTCCAGGTACATTTGAAAGAAGGCCAAGGCCCGCTTTTCTAAGGTCCCATACTTTTTTAATGTCCTCGCCTCCGACCACGGGATATGAATAACCCAGGCCTTGCCTTTTTAGATCATCGATAAGTGCAACAACATCAGCATCCAGTTGTGCCGCGGAGGTACGGGTCAATTCAGCAACAAGAATGGCCTTTGGATCGCCTTCAATAAAAAATCTATTCTTGATCTGCGTCCTGTTGCGTTTTGTCGCCTCAAAAACATAGTGATCCATCAGCTCAACAGCGGAAGGGTCATATTTTAGCGCGACAAGGTTTGCTCGCAACGATTCGTCTATACTATAACAGTGAATGCAGACCAGTTTTTTATGCGGCGGCGTCAGCGGCGTTAGTTTGATTTTTGCCGACAGCACAAATGCAAGTGTCCCCTCAGATCCCGCGATAAGACTGCAAAAGTTAAATGGTTCGCCATTTGAACTGAATGGCTGCATTCTGCACAACATGTCAATTGCGTATCCGGTGTTTCGCCGCACGATTGATCGCTTCGGAAATTCCTTCTCAATCTCCTTTATGTTTTCACGATCTGAAAGAACATCGTGAATGTGTTTGTATAGTCTCGATTCGAAGCTATCGTCATTTTTTATGGTTTCGGAAAGCTCGAGTTCTGTCCTTGGTCCAAACTTCGCTCTGCTACCATCGGACAGAAATGTATCTACCTCCAACAAATGTTCCCTTACA
Source organism: Chryseolinea sp. (assembly GCA_035316905.1). Lineage (GTDB taxonomy): Bacteria > Bacteroidota > Bacteroidia > Cytophagales > Cyclobacteriaceae > Chryseolinea. The sequence continues at coordinate 2,403 of DATHIE010000378.1, forward strand.
CTCCCGTAGACTACAGAGTTCGACCCACAGCTGTTATTACCGATCATCCCCCCTATCATGGCACGGTTCGCTGTGGAAGTTTCAGGGGCAAAAAAATATCCATGCGGTTTAAGATGTTTGTTGAGATCATCGCGAACGATACCCGGCTCGACGATAGCCCAACCTTCCTTAGCATTTATTTCTAATATCCGATTGAAATTCTTTGATACGTCCACAATGATCCCACCACCAACCACCTGTCCGGCCAAGGATGTCCCTCCGGTTCGAGGTATAATTGAAGTACTGTTTTCGTTTGCAAACCGGATCAGCCTCTCAATATCCTTTTCGTTCATGGGAACTGCGACGGCAACGGGAACTTCCCGGTAGGCTGATGCGTCCGTGGCATACAGTCGACGGGTAGTTTCATCTGTATAGAATTCACCTTCAAATTCCCTTTCGAGATCACTAAAATTCATGCGGCAAAACTAAATAAAAAGTTGAAGCGATTGCAGCTCAAATGTACCAATGCGGCAACTCAATTTCGATTTTTCGTTATTAACCTCCGATCTATTTTATCGTTTGCGCAGTGTATAAAATCGCTATATTAAAAATTCTTTATACGAAATCGATTGCCGAAACCGGTATGCTAAAAAGAAATCACTTTATCGGATTGTTTATCGCGCTGAGTTATGCATGTCAGCCTGGTGAAGACAAACTCAGAACCTGGAGTATATACAAGGCCGACTCCGAGAGCAGCAGTTACTCTCCCTTGTCCGCAGTCAATAAGGACAATGTAAATCAGTTAAAAGAAGCGTGGACGTTTCATCCAAATGATGCAAGGGGAACGCGGTTTGGAAACAGTGAATGCAATCCGATAATAATCGACAATGTGATGTATGCGACTTCGGCCCGTCACAGATTGTATGCGATCGAAGCCAGCACTGGTCAATTGAAGTGGTCCTTCGATCCATTCAACG
>DATHIE010000379.1:0-7051 GCA_035316905.1 Chryseolinea sp.
TCCGGCCTCGCCGGAATAGGGCTAGCCAGCACAAATATTCTTGACGGCCAGGAAGCCGTTGCTGCAACACCAGCGGGTCACGCCGTTCAACAGGGTGGTAAGCATTTTAATATGAGCGGTTATGCTGCTCCAAAGATCGAAACCGTTAGGATCGGATTTATTGGATTGGGAAACAGAGGGCCAGGCGCCGTCTCGCGAATGAGCAAGATCGACGGTGTTGACATTAAGGCGCTATGCGATATACGGCCAGAGAAAGCGAATAAAGTGAAGGAATCGTTGGCCAATACCAGTCATAAACCGGATGTATACAGTGGCGGCGAAAATGAATGGAAAAAAGTGTGCGAGCGAAAGGACATCGACCTTATCTACATCGCCACGCCCTGGAAGCTTCATACTCCAATGGCCGTCTACGCCATGGAGCACGGGAAACATGCTGCATCTGAAGTACCCGCTGCGGTAACTGTCGAAGAATGCTGGCAGCTGGTAACAACTTCTGAGAAAACAAAGCAGCACTGCATGATACTCGAAAACTGTTGCTATGATTTCTTCGAACTCATGACGCTCAATATGGCAAGGCAGGGTTACTTCGGCGACATCGTTCACGCTGAAGGTGCTTACATCCACCACTTGTTCGATAGCAATTTCTCCAAAACAAACTACTACGATATGTGGAGGTTGAAAGAGAATATGCGCAACGGAAGCCTTTATCCAACCCATGGACTGGGACCAATAGCACAGGCCCTTGATATTAACCGGGGTGACAAAATGGATTATTTAGTCTCAATGTCGAGCAATGATTTTATGATGTCAGCAAAAGCGAAGGAACTTGCAGCGACAGACAGTTTTTATAAGCCCTATGAAAACAAGACCTATCGCGGTAATATGAACACGACAACGATCCGAACGACAAAGGGTAAGACCATGATGATACAACACGATGTAACATCACCGCGACCTTATTCGCGTATTCACCTCGTAAGTGGAACAAAAGGCACGGCCCTGAAATATCCTGAACCCGGACGTATCTCCAACAATCATGAAGGATGGGTAAGCGACGAGGACTTCAAGGCGCTGGAAGAAAAATATGCACCTCCTATTGTCAAGAAGGTCGGCGAGCTGGCGAAACAAATCGGCGGTCACGGCGGTATGGATTTTCTCATGGACTGGAGACTCATCGATTGTTTGCGCAATGGCTTACCTCTTGATATCGATGTTTATGATGCCGCAGCCTGGAGTGCAGTAGCCCCGCTTAGCGAAAAGTCAGTTGCCAACCGTTCGAACTCCGTCGATATACCAGACTTCACTGCTGGATCATGGAAGACTAACGAGCCTGTCGATGTTTTCCTGCAAAAAGGTGGAAATACAAAAGTGAAATTATAAAACAACACTGTGGAGATAGTAATAAGCAGAGACGTTAAAGAAATGGGAAAGGAAGCTGGCATCAAAGCCGGCCGGGCCATACGTTACGCGATTTCGGAACAGGGAATTGCGAACATCATCCTGGCAACGGGTACCAGCCAGTTCGAAACGTTGAATCAACTGATCGCTGAAGAAGATATCGATTGGAGCAAGGTCGTAATGTTTCATCTCGATGAGTACATCGGCTTGCCCATCTCTCATCCTGCAAGTTTCCGGAAGTATTTGAAGGAACGATTCCTTGCAAAGGCTCCGCCACTAAAGGCCGCGTTCCTCATCGATGGAGAGAATGATGCAACATTGGAATGCGAACGGTTGAGTAAACTGATCTCGAAACATCCGATCGATGTGGCGCTGGTGGGCATCGGTGAAAATGGCCACCTTGCTTTTAACGACCCCCCTGCCGATTTCGAAATCGAAACGCCGTACATCATTGTAGATCTCGATGATCAGTGCGTTCAACAGCAGTTTGGGGAAGGATGGTTTCCGTCGATCAATGACGTTCCGCGAAAAGCGATCAGTATGTCTGTAAAACAGATCATGAAATCGAAGCATATCGTCTGCTCCGTACCCGATGCAAGGAAAGCTTTAGCTGTTAAGAACAGCGTGGAAAATCCGGTAAGCAACCTTTATCCGGCCAGTATTCTTCAGACTCATCAGCACTGCACAATCTTTCTGGATACTTCGTCAGCATCATTACTAACCCCGGGAATAATAGCATAGCAGCCCTACCATTAAATAATTTATATTAGAGAGCCGATCTGTACATGAACAAATCCACAACAACAGCGATTGACGTATCAGCCTTGACAAAAAGGGATACTGTCATATCAATTTTCATAATCGGCCTGTTGTTTTTTATCATTGGTTTCGTTTCATGGGTAAACGCGATCCTCATCCCTTACTTCAAGATCGCCTGTGAACTGACAAAGAACACACAATTGTATCTCGTTACCTTTGCATTCTACATCGCCTATTTTATAATGTCCGTTCCATCATCCTACTTACTCAAGAAAGTTGGATTTAAAAAAGGTATGATGATCGCGTTTTGGATCATGGCTTTGGGTGCATTCATCTTTGTACCAGCAGCAATGTCGAGAACTTACGAGATATTCCTTGTCGGCCTGTTCACCATTGGAATTGGAATGGCGATTTTGCAAACTGCGGTAAACCCATACATTACGGTGCTTGGTCCAAAAGAACGAGCAGCGCAAAGGATCAGTATAATGGGTATCTGCAACAAAGGAGCGGGAATTCTTGCTCCTATTTTATTTGCAGCCGTTATCCTTAGAGCAACCGACACTGACCTTTTCCAGTCGTTAGCTACGATGTCGGAATCGGAAAAGAATGCGGCGCTTGATGAGCTGATCCGAAGAGTGATTGTTCCTTATGCCTGCGTAGGATTTGGATTGCTCGTGCTGGGACTTATGATTCGGTTGTCGCCACTTCCTGAGATCAATACCGAAAAGGAAACCGGAGAAGTCGCAGCGGCCAACGCTACCAAAAAAAGTATCTTTCAATTCCCTCACCTGATCATGGGTGCGATTGCTATTTTCCTTCACGTGGGAACTCAGGTAATCGCGATCGATACTATTATCGGATATGCGGATTCCATGAAGATAGATCTTTTGGAAGCGAAGGTGTTTCCATCCTACACTTTGTTTGCAACGATCTGCGGATACACTCTGGGAATTATATGTATACCAAAATTCATTAGTCAGGTCAATACCCTTCGTTTGTGCACCGTGCTTGGAATTATTTTCACGCTACTGATCGTTTATACACAGGGTGCCGTAACATTTTTAGGCCATAACAGCGACATATCCATCTGGTTTGTTGTGCTTTTGGGATTAGCGAATTCATTGGTGTGGGCTGGAATATGGCCTCTTGCACTTGATGGCTTAGGGCGATTTACAAAACTAGGAGCATCAGTAATGATCATGGGGCTATGCGGAAACGCTTTAATGCCACTTGTTTACGGCTACGTCGCCGACGTCTATCATAGCGTTCGCCTCGGATACTGGGTTTTGTTTCCCTGTTATCTATACCTCGCATTCTACGCATTTCATGGTCACCGTGTACGCAGCTGGACCGGCGCGACATCTGAGCCAACCAAATTAATGTCATGAGTCGCCAAAGGTTAAAACTTTTCAATGGAAACCTTATAATGCACAACCGCATTATCCGGAACGGTACCGTTATAGTTAACGGCGATACCATTGAATACGCTGGCGAAGACAACATTGAAGTCAACGATGCCCTCGAGATCGATGCTTTAGGAAATTACATCGCTCCAGGATTCTTCGACATACACGTGCATGGTGGTGCCGGTCATGATTTTATGGATGGAACAGAGGATGCGTTCCTGAAAATTGCAAAGCTCCATGCTAAATACGGAACAACGTCCATGTTGCCCACTACGCTTTCGGCAAGTAAGGAAGAATTATTGCAGACGTTATCAGCTTACGAGAAGTCAATCAAGAGTAATGTCGATGGAGCGCAATTCCTGGGGCTACATCTCGAAGGACCCTACTTTGCGATGGCTCAGCGTGGAGCCCAGGATCCTCGATTCATCCGGGATCCGGATCCCGAAGAATATAAAGACGTGCTTTCGCGATCCACGCACATCAAACGATGGAGTGCAGCCCCTGAATTGAAAGGAGCCATTGAATTCGGGAAGTATATGAAATCAAAGGGAGTATTACCTGCGGTAGCTCACACGGATGCTATTTATGAAGATGTCGTGGTCGCTTTTGAAAATGGTTTTACGTTGGCAACGCATCTCTACTCAGCTATGTCAGGGGTGACCAGGCGGAATGCTTTTCGATACGCAGGGGTGATTGAAAGCGCGTTCATAATAGATGAAATGGATGTTGAGATCATTGCCGACGGCGTTCACCTTCCTCCTCCCCTTCTAAAGCTTGTTTATAAGATCAAAGGCGCGGATCGTACGGCACTAATAACGGATGCGATGCGTGCTGCGGGTTTACCGCCGGGGGATAGCGTTCTTGGTAGTCTTCACAACGGATTGAAAGTGATCGTGGAAGATGGTGTTGCGAAATTACCCGATCGCAGCTCTTTCGCGGGAAGTGTAGCGACAGCAGATCGACTTGTGAGAACAATGGTCACGATGGCTGACATTCCGCTTACTGAAGCCATAAGGATGATGACCTCTACACCGGCACGCATTCTTGGGGTGAATGATAAGAAAGGCTCATTAGCAAGTGGTAAAGATGCCGATATTGTGATCTTCGATAAGGATATTCGTATAGAGATGACGATTGTTAAGGGAAGAGTTGTTTATAGTAGGGATTCCGTTGCGATAGGTTGACTTCCTTTAGCGTAGGAACGTTGAAGAGTTGTGCGTTTGTCAAAGGTGTACCCAGACTTTTTAAGCGCAGAAAACGCAAAACAAAAGACACGCAAAAGTCGCAGAAAAAAGCATGGAAAAAGCGCGGAAGGACAAGCACCGTACAAACGATTCTCATCTAATATCGAGGTTGGCATTTTTTTGCGCTTTCTGCGTGTATTCTTTTGCGGATTTTGCGCTTAAAGCTCACTATCGAACCCAGCGCACTATGTTCAATCATCACACGGTCTCGACTGGACTCCAAAGTGACGATGTTGTCGGAGGGTTTAGTGGTGAAGCCGCTCTTGTTTTTTTCCCGCAGAGGTCGCAGAAAAAATATCACGCAGATTGACGCAGAGAAATACTCAAACGGGCTCAGAATCGAAAAAAATGAACCACACAACTCACCGCTGAACCCGGCTATGGCATACGCATTTTGACGTAGTATTTTCAATCGTCATTGCGCCTAAGCAAAATATAGTGCTGTGTTTCAGGGTGAGTCAATTTCAATTCAATGCCTATGTTTGTCTTCACTAGAGATATTAGGTATACAGAGTCAACAAATAGGGATTCATTATTTCGGTTGGTACCAATAATCTCTAATGCATTGTTCTTTATTTCCCATTTCAAATGATCCAAAAGTTCATTAGGGTAAGTTAAAATGGCTGTTTTATCGCTATTAAAAATGATTTTAGGACAAGTATTACAATAAATGTCATCCCAAGTATAAATCCCCCACTCTCCTAATAATTTGTTACTTTCGGCCGTATTCAGATTTGTCTCTAAGGAGGTGTCAGAAGTAACAGATACGTCTTTGCTTTCCCGGCTGCAGGTGAATAAAGTTAGGCTTGCCGATATTAATATTAGGTATCTCATAGTCTATAGAACAATTGCTACTAACGATTATGTATCGGCCATGTGGTCGAATTCATACCAGCGACGGGTGCCTAATATTTCCTTACTATACTTCCAAAGCATTTCATGCCATACCCTGCAACAAATCAAGTACCGGCTCCCCTTTACCATCAGGCGTTGTATAGAACGGTCTCTTCTCGACTTCGTATTGAGTATCGGGAGGGATACCTAATGCATGGTAAATGGTTTGGTGTATCTGATCGATCTTGACGGGATTCTCAATGGTTTTGCAAGGGCGTTCGTCGGCTGTTTTTCCGTAGGCAAATCCTTTCTTAATTCCGCCGCCGAACATTAGGATTGAACAGCCATCGGTGAAGTGGCGATGCATTCCATAAAATTTCAGATCTGAAAGTATCTCCGGTTGATCCACCTGTTCGAGTACTTTTAATCCCGGTCTTCCTTCAACCATCATATCGCGGCTAAACTCACTGGCAAGAATAATTAAGGTACGATCCAGCTTGCCGGATTTCTCCAGGTCTTTTATCAGCTGAGCGACAGGGGCGTCGATCATTTTTTTCATGTTAACCATTCGCGTATGACCATTCTCATGCGTATCAAAACCCACGAAAGGTTCATACTCCGTCGTCACGCTGATAAAACGAGCGCCTCGTTCCGTCAGTCTTCGTGCAAGCAGACATCCAAGTCCAAAACGACCGGTGTTGTAGATATCATACGATTCTTTCGGCTCGAGGCTTAGATCGAATGCTTTCGCTTCCGGAGAATTCAAAAGCATATACGCCTGTTCCATCGAACGCCTTAATGATTCTTTTTGATAATCACTTCCAACTTCTCCTAATGGGCTCTTGCTTATAAGTTCATTGTATAACTGATTGCGTTTTTCAAAACGCGTTGAGTCCATCCCAACAGGAGGCCGAACGCTTTCCAAACCCTGACTTGGATCAGGAATGAAAAACGGTCCAAATTCATTTCCCAAAAAACCTGCAGTGTGAAAAGCCTTTAATTCTTCCGCTTCACCCACCGAAAAACGTTGACCTATATCGATGAAGGCAGGAATAACAGGATTCATAGAACCGAGTTCCTTGGCTATCCATGCACCGATATGTGGAGCAGCCACTGTTTGAGGTGGTTCATAACACGTGTGCCAATGATACTGATGGCGTGAATGAAGGATAAAGCCCATGTCAGCTGCTACGTAAGAGCGGATCAACGTGCCTTTATTCATTACACTTCCAATCGACTGTAACCCTTCTGAGAAGTTTATTCCATCGAGCGACGTCGGGTGTGATTTGAATGTGCTCAAAACCCGGTTTCCTTCCATTCCTTTTTCGAACGCAGTGTATCTTTTCGGATCAAAAGTTTCAGTGTGCGCCATTCCGCCTGCCATCCAAAGAAGGATTACGGTGTCAGCGG
>DATHIE010000380.1:0-9079 GCA_035316905.1 Chryseolinea sp.
GAGACAGTGCATTTTGTCATTTGCTTCAACCAGTACTCCAAGTACAGAACCAGGGTCGGTCACTTTTTCCCAAAGGGTTCCCACGTCGTTTGAACAAACGTCGATTGCAAACCTGATCTTGTAACTTATGGCGAGATCTATCTTTTCCTGAACCTCCACAAGAGTCACAAGTCCCGTCAACTCAGAGTTTGCTTTGTTATCAACTGTAATAAGAATACCGAGGCCCATATATTACGTCTTTAATCAAGCTTTATCTGGTATTGCTACTTCAGAAACTTCTGTTAACGCTTCCTGGAGCATGGTTTGGTTCACTTCGGCAATTCTCCAGGAACCCGCCGAGTCATTCACATATTGAGCAGCCAAATGATCCAGACGTTGCCCTTGTTTCATCAAATGAAAACCGGCCAACGTGGATGGCGGAGGATCAGGTACAGCGACCACTTTAACAGTTCGGTTTCGACTGTCTGTTTGTTCATACTGTTCCGTGTTCTTGTATCGGCTTTTGTCGGTGAACATGTTTTGAATTTTCTCAGTGTTATTCGTTAATATAATGATGAGTGTATTTAAAATGGCAGCATACCCAGGATCGAATCCACGTTGTTGGCGATGTTTGTTGCCGCAAGAACTTCTTTTTGCTTTCGTGTGAATTTGAACGCGGCAATTGCCAGCTCCTCACTGGTCTTTAATTTACACGATGCAAAATCCTTGGGGCTGAGTATTCGCAGACCTGCGCTAACTTTTGCCCTTATCGGATAGAGCTGTGGAGAATAAGCTTGTTCTTCCACGGAAAAGCTTGTCAACCGAACCGGCACAATACGCCCAGGGCCCCAGACAAAGAGAAGAACAGGCACAGTTCCTCTAGGTACCGGCTTTGTTCCTCCTACTGATGCGCCTAGTGAACCCGTTGCAGAACTCAATGCTCCTGCAGTTGAACCTAACAATCCCTCGAGCAGACTGCTTTGTTGAGGATATAACAACATCTCAAGAGCCGCAAGGCGGTTAGCGACACCAGAAACAAATGCTACTGGATGTTGCTCAGGCGTTTCCAGGTCGTCTGCAGCATCCAATTCCAACGAGAGAGTGAATGTTTCGGGTGGATCAAATGGCTGCGCAGTCTGCGAAACGTTGTGTGTTCCAGTTGTATCGTTACCGGCAGTCGATCCGCCTCCTGGCGACCAGACTTCCAATGTTCTTGTCATCATTTCCGGGTTGTACTGGAATATGATCACATTAGGGATCGGACCCAGAAAGCGTTCAGAGAACTCGATGAGTGCTCCTTTTAATAGTTTCGGTGATCGCGTATATCCCATCCGTATTTTAGTTTTAGTCTCTAGTCCTCTTTGATTTGTCCAATCTTCGATCGCAAGTCGGCAGCTTCAACCGGGTTTACATATCTGTGTTCTTCCTCAAAGTTGTACAGTACGGTAAGCCTCATCTTTTTACCAAAATCCGTTCTTGGAAAATCATCGCTGTAGAGCACCACGTCCCGTAAACGCCTGAATTCTTTAGCATCTAGGACTTGCAATTCAGTGTCGAGATAACCCCAGTCGACATCCGGATATTTCTTCTTCAGTCCGTCAACGTAACTGTATCTTTCCATTAGTCTTTGTATCCAGGACGACGCCGTCGCATCGGCTTTTAATATGCGGGTTTTCCAAAGTGCTTCTTCCTTACCAGGTGCTGGAGTCACAGAAGGAGGATCTTCCATGGCACCTTTCTTTACTGTCTCTTCGTCAACTTTCGGATCGCCGTGTTGTATGGCATTAGGATCCGGTAGTCTGAAACTGCCAGCATCTCCCTTGTCAAAACCCAGTGGGAACTTTAGGTCAAGATCCAGTCCTAATGGCCATCTTTTTTCGCCTATGTCAAATGGTTTTTTGTACAATGTTATCTCTGTGAAGAAAAGGTCCAGCTCAACGAGAAGTTTTCCGCCAAGTTTAGCAATGAGAGCTGTCTTCGCTTTTAATGTGGCAAGGGCTTCTTTTATTTGAAGACCAGTACCAACGGACCAGGTAAACGCCATTTGAAATCCTGCATTACCTCTTATCTCGAAGGCAAGACTTCCCGTAAGGCTTAATGAAACATCAACAACAAGGATACCTAACCCTGCTTTGATGGTTATGAAAACGCCGAGTTGTGCGAAAGCAGGAAGGTCCAATGCACCAGCTCCATTAACTATTGTTTTTTCCGGCGCTTCGATATCGAGCTCGTTAAACTGCAGGATCGCATTATTTAAATACAACGGTCCAATTCCCGCATCGAGGAAAAATCCACCAGATGCAGTAACATAGATCTCGGCAATGCGGGGAATTCCAAAGAGCGTGAATTTTGGAAGATTAAATACTCCAAACGTTTTATGTAATGGATCTTCTTTCTTTGTGATTGCAAGATGTGGATCAGGAAGAAGTGATCCACTTAGAATCACACGAGCATCCGGAGTTACTGCAGCGCCAATCTTTCCATTGAGCCAGTCTGTCATTTTGAAGTCGACTTCGCCTTTGCCGAATGCAACCAGCTTGTCTCCTTTCTTGCCAGTCAATTGACCTTGCTTGTCTACTTCCTGGTTGGTAATTCCAAAATGGACTACACCATTGAACCGTCCGAGATGAAGCTCTGCATCTCCCTCAAACAAGAACACACCGTCACTGCTGTAGAAACCTTTTAGTTTAACGCGTGGGATACCCGGAAACTTGGTGTAAATCTCCGAGCTCGCCTCGATGACAAACTTACCCTCTTCATCTTTCTTGAAAAGAAAGTGGAGATCTCCTCCTTTAACACCAGGAATAGAATCTCCGATCGTAAAGTCTGCAATGATGGCGGTTTTCCCTTGACCTGTTGTTACTTCGATCTTACCCTTTGAAATACCAGGTAACTTCGTTTCTGCCTCGCCAATTGCCGTCAGGATATCATTCTCATAATTCACATCGATCCGAGCGTGCTTGATCGTCTTGTCTCCCGATTTTTCTGCAAAGCCATGGAAATTGAATTTACCGTGCTCTGCTCCGGGTTCCTTCCTATAGCCAACTTTGATCCCTGATCGGTCAAAAAATCCTTTCTCGAATTCAAATTCGCCTTCGAGTATGAATGCACCGCTTGCTTCCTTTCCACCTCTAATCGATCCACTACCAATGTTCTTTATTTCAAAATCAACCTGACCCTTCACACCGAATCCATTATTTTCTACAAACAGTGTAATGTCTGCGTTAGTGATTTCGAACGGCGAAGGAAGTTTTCCCTTGAGATCATCCGTTGAAAATGTTTTACTCAGTCTCAACGTGTCACCGGAATAAAGCACGTCGAACTCAAGCCCTTTCAACAGTGAAAGAGTGGGTTTTACTTTTCCTTCAACAACGGCGCCCTGGTCTTCTGAAAAATAGGCATTCGTGACCTGGATCGGGCTGCCAGCGGGAAACTCCAATTGTTCAACAATCTTATCTCTGAAACCTTCTTCAATCTTTCCAAAGTACATTAACCCTTTATTCTTTGCTCCCTTACCACCGTCCTGTCCGAAGCCAACCCGGATGACTGGTATATAGAGAATTGTCTGCTTTATCAGATTTTGTTTCTTCAAATTGCGATACAATTCACCTTGAACTGAGGCGTAATTTTCACCTGGTTGGGCATTTTCGTTGTAGTCAAAAACTTTTGTGATAAAGAAACCAGGTATCCACGTATGGCCGGGACCTTCGTAATTATTGTCGAGTTTCAGTGGCGATCCTTTAATGACATTCCCGATCATTATTGAGAGCTTGTTCTTCGTACCACGGAGCTTATTAACATCAGCCTCTGTCATGCCTTTGAGGCTGTTGAGTGGAATGGCTGTTGTAAAGGTTTGCTCGTAATTAAAATGATCCTCTGGTTTTCCTACGATTTTCAAACCCGGAATCAATTGTCCGAACTCCACTCTGAAATCCGAATTGTCTGACAATATCTCTTTCGCTTTTTCCTTAGCGAATGCGTCGGCGGTTTTTTTACCCAAACGCCAAATCTTTTTATCATCAAGTGCCTCCTTGACAACTTCGCGTATAGCCGGTGCAATGGAGTTGTCAAGCTTCGAACCACTACTCATATTTGCTGATGCTTCCCAGAGCCAGAAATTCTCGAGAGTGTGAGCTTTGGGATAATCTCCGGCAATTTGCCACTCAATAATATGATCAACATGGAAATTCCGTCCATCACCTTTTGTATTCCACTTCGGGGTAATTAAAGCCTGAACTACATCTTTGAGAGTACCAATGACGTATAAGTTGTATCGGGAATTAGATTTAAAAAAATAGAGAGCCTCGCCACCATCTTCCACCTTAGCGCGCGACTCCTCACCCTTTTTTTTGACTTTGTTTTCGAGTTCGGTTTCAACTTCCTTTTTTTCTTTGATCACTGCTTTCCAGATGTCCCGCTGATCATCTCTGCGCTGTTGCTTATTTTTTGATAACGTCGGGAGTTTTTTGTTTTTTAATTCATTTGACTTCTCTGTTGCATAAAGTAATTTATGGACTCGTAGTACTTTGTTGTTGAGATCGATCGACCCTATTTTGCCATTAAATATTGGATCAGGATCCTGTTCAATCTCTTCCTTTTCTTTATCGCCCGCTTTTTTCTTTTCACGAAAAATGATACTGGGCGGTGATTGGCTCGCTATATGTGTTGAATCGTCCGTATTGACCGAATGACCTCGTTGCTGCAACACGTGCGTCAATTCATGAGCTAATAAGCGCTTTCCTTCATCGTTCTCCGGTGCAAACTCACCACGATTAAAAAAGATAGATCCGTTATATGTAAAAGCTTTAGCGTTAATGTCATCGCTCAGGCTTGCAGCCAGCTCCCCCGTATGGATCTTCACATTCGAAAAATCAGAATTGAACGAATCCTCCATGAACGCTCGCGATCTTTCAGGCAATGCCGAGCCTGCGCCGGATGATTCAAGCCGCCGGGTCCAATCCGTCGATAGTGAGAAGGATGATTCTGAATTGATCTTACGCATCACCGTTCCGGTTTTACCCAAGACTGGTGATTCAAGAACCTGCTTTGTTTTTTCAATAGCTTTTAGCTCATCTTCACCTTTTGGCACACCAGCCAATGATTGGGGCTGTACAGATGGTTGAACCGATGTCGTTGCGTTTTTCGAAAGGAATTCATCGGCCGTATACCATTTATGATCGGCATCCCTCACGCGTACTTCAGCGTGACTGATGTCCTGATTCGCGCGACTGACCACAACGAAGACTTCATATTTCTTTTCAGCGCTTCTGAAAACGATGTGAGTTCTGTTTCCTGGTTTTGGTTCTTCATAAATAAACCTTATCGAAGGATCATTAAATACGCCTTGAAAATGAAATGCTTGCGCCTGATGTCCAATGGCATGAGTAGCTTTGTACTCCTTCCCTGTAAATGTGTTTCCTCCGATTCGTTTACTATAGTTTGGCGAACTGAAGCGTTCGGCTAAGATGTGGATGAGGATCGACTGGAAGGCCAGCCTGTCCGTAGACAGCAGATCTTCCATGTCGACGTAGCCAGTGATTAACTGGTCAAACGTAAGCCGCCCCAATATATCACGGCCAAATGAATCACGGCCTTTCGGAACTCTTCCCTCGCCAGTAATAAGTCGAAGAGGAACGACAGCATCCATGTCCAGGTATGAGCGCATCTGTAGATCGAAAATCGATAATGCCTTCTCGTCCTTGACTTCATACAACAATTTGTTCCCATTGAGTTTGTACTGAATTGCAGCGGACTGCTGGTTAAGTCTGTCAATCAGTTCCTGCACACGGTCAAAAGCTGATGCTTCACCCTTCCCCGGTGGTCGTAATTCGACGGCACGCGAAATATCCGGAGACGCGGAGTCTTCATCTTGTTGTACTACGTGAGTGAGCTCGTGCGCAAGCAGACTTTTGCCTTCTGGTGTTTCAGGGGAAAACTGACTTTCATTGAAGTAAATGTCATCGCCATAGGTAAATGCCTTCGCGTTAATATCACGACTCATTTCCGCATCCTCTGGGCCTCTGTGAATTCGAACGCGGGAAAAATCACGACTGAATGCACCTTCCATAAAGGAGCGGGTATCATCAGACAGTGGTTCTCCTTGTTGTTTTGAATTCGTCAGATTAGAAATCATATCTGGAGATATCGTGACACCGCTACCATCCATCTCCTTACGTTTTATGGAAGACTTAGAGTTACCAGGCTTTTCGGAACTAGAACGTTCATTTAGCGATCGCGCAATTACTCCGCTAGTGTCGCGCTTTCTCATCACCCGCTCAGCCATCGCATCAGCTTCACGCTCATAAGAGTCACCTGGTGCGCTAACCTTAAGTTTAGGTTGCAGCTTTCCTTTTAAAGGAGCAGTATCGAGGGCCTTATGTTTCAGTGACTGTGACTTCATCGATTGAGAAGTTGAAAGCGAATTTGTTCAGCAATCTCATGAACTATCTGATCATGATCTGATACCGAAGGCACCGACAGTTTTACATTCATTGAGTCAACAGTTCGGTGAGAACAATTTTGCGGGAGCGTTTCCATTAATCGAATCGCCACATCGTGACCAAGCCGCTCACCTTGTTGAGGTGACATATCCGGCATGCTTATTACGAGTTCATTGATCTCAATCATGATACACTCCCTTGAATAATTCAATTATCTGTCGTCCAAGTCCACGACCCTCTTTGGCTAGTTCCCGTTCGAGGCCTCTTAACAAGTGAGATATTTTAATCGTTTTGCCATCGCGTCGTGACATGAATAGTGCAGATAGAACCGACATTTTTATTTGAGCTCCGGTGATTTCCAACATGTCAGCGAGGCTTCTTACATCCGTATCCAACGATAAGGCTAAATCGCTTCCGATCAGTTCCTTCAGGATACGACTCCAAAGCACATACCGTTGCTGTGCGTCTGGCCTGGGGAAATCAAGCACGTACCGAAGGCGCCGCATGAATCCTCCATCGATGTTGGTCTTTCGGTTACTTGCGAGGATCACGATTCCACTATACTCTTCGATAGCTTGCAGCAAATAATTTGTATCCGTATTTGCAAAACGATCGTGCGCATCTTTTATCTCTGTGCGTTTCCCAAACAGTGCGTCGGCTTCATCAAAGAGGAGTACGACATCCATTGATCTGGCGCGGGAGAGGATGCGCTCAATATTTTTTGAAGTTTCTCCAACATACTTGCTGACTACAGTAGAAAGGTCTATCCTGAAAAGATCACGTTGCAGTGCATTGGCGATCACCTGGGAAGCCATTGTTTTTCCTGTACCGGGCGCTCCCGTGAAAAGAGCGATGAGGCCGCGGCCTTGAGGAAACAAACGTCGCGCTCCAGGGTTCTCCCATAACAAAGCACGATCCTTTGCTTCGAAACAAAAATCTTCGAGGCTTTTTTTAAGAGCTTCAGACAAAACAAGATCGTTCCAGGAGAAGTCTCCAAGCAACGGATTGGCTAAAGTTCCAAGCTGTTGTTTAGCACCCGACTTCAGAAACATCAGAGCCTCATTCGGCGTTCTGACTCCTCTCCTTGCAGCATCCACGATCTGGCCCACGGTCGGTGTTCTCCTTAAAACTATTTCCCGTAATTCATCCTCCTGCCAGTTAACTGCTGCTGGAACATATCCTTTCCATAAATCGACGGCCACTTTTGCAGGCAACGCAGGTAGGTCTACAGTGTGGTCGATGGTATCAGCCGGTGGAAAGCTTTCATTGCTTGCGCCAACGATAAATTGAATAGGAAAAGCAGGTTCTTGTGATGGCCACGCCTTTCCTTGAATTCCTGTCCATATAACAGCGTACTGATCAAGATAGGCCTGCCGTTGTGCATAGAGATAAGTTGCAGGCCATTGTTGGTCAGAAACTTTATCAGCATGCACTGTCAAAGCTCCAAGCCCGAGTGTTCTGGACACAGCGGCTGAAAAAGTTTTCCTTCCGCTTCCTTCATCTCCTGAAATCAGTAGCCTGACGGATGCTTCGGGATCGACATTCAATATCCGTCCAATTGAATTGACCGTTTCATTCAATGGCCAGTGCTCTAATGGCGCGAATCGTTGTTGTATGCATGCCACAGCTTTGAGGTGATGATCCAAGCCGGATACTCCAGACAGCCAGTCGCGCACAAATGCGTCGCACTGTAGTAACGCGGGTTCGTTCCTGCCCATGTCAATCACTTCAATTAACCTCCAACGTGTGAGCATCGGCATAGGAAGTATCGTCGACGCGTGCAGCGGTCCAAATAAACGCGCAATCATCTCCATCGAAACATAGTTACGCCCCCGGTGATCCTGCAAAAAGGCAAAGACACGGCCGAGGTTAGTTTCCATCGCAAAAGCGAGACACGTTTGAAGAATATCCACTTCAACATCATCCAGTCGAAATACTTTCGTTAACCAGAATAATTTTGAATGTTTGTCTTTCGAGAGTATGTCTTGAATCTCGAACAGTCTGCCTATCAATGGACGAACAGATTCGTCGTTGGTTCTCCAATTCAGCTCACCCTCCGCATCGTCAATATCACTGAGATAACCGTCGATCTCCGTTTGCTGAAGATTGCCTGATGTAGCTGCTCCGGCCTCGGACCAGATTTTCCGCAACCACTGTACCCTGATGGACGCCGCCGTCCTGACACGTTCCAGCACTAGACGCAGCACATCGTCATTTGTGAGCACCTTCGTGTCTGAATTTTTTTCTTTAGCTATGGTATCCTGCACTGCCGTCATATCTTTTACGGTACTGTTATCCATGCTGGTGTTGATTCAATACCTGACACAAGTATCCTTACAGGCACAAGCGTTCCAGAAGGAAAGGATGCAGGTATCATTATCACAAGTGTATTTGATGCCGTCACTCTAAACTCACCTGCGTTAAAAACTCCGTCGTCGTCAAGAAGGACACGTTCCTCTCCCAGATACACCATGATCTCGCTCGTGTTGAGCGACGCGTGTTGAAAAAGATAACCTGTAACGGTTACGGTACCGGGCGCAGTTACGAGTCCATCAATGCGGGGACAGATCATGAACGGGAATTGATTCGATACATTCCTGAAAGTTTTGATGTCACCGCTGGGAAGTCTGATTGTACGAGTGACAATCAGTTGCGCGCCG
>DATHIE010000381.1:0-5272 GCA_035316905.1 Chryseolinea sp.
GATATCCACCTGTGACCCAGAACATGCGAACGAAATACAGAACACCACAAACGATCCAGTCAAACATTGTTGCGCCGGTATATAGCGCACCCAGTGGAAGAAGGTGGACACCAGCAAATGCCACCTCCTGAGCCAGGATCGGTTTTTTGCGTACTTCGGGTGTCATTGATGTACCTGCCATAACTTCTTTAAACAAAAAAAACTAAAACTAGTGCGTGGGGGTAGGTTAAAATTCAAATTCCCGGCAAAGGTAATGTATTCGCCGTGAACGTGAACGTGATTTTTGACAGAAGTGCCCAAACGACTGTGTGGTAGTGCTGGTACATGTACCAAATACACAAAGATGTTAATAAGTTATTGGGGCTAAAAATGTATCTTTACCGGCCCAAACTATCCTATGAGCCGCGAACAAACCATAGCCAATTACCAGCCACTGTTGCAGGCTATCGCGTACAATATAGTTCGCTGCAAGGCGGATGCAGAAGACATCGTTCAGGAGACCTTCTTGAAATGGTTAAGCACACCTAACAAAATCGAAAACACGAAAGCCTATTTGATTACGGCTGTTAAAAATAATTGCCTTAACCATGTTAGCGCACTGCGCAGGAAGAAAGAGGAATTATTTCAGCAGAATAACATTTCAGAGATCTTTAGCCGATTTAAGGAGTCAAATTTTGCTCACCTTGATTTCGAGGTCGAATTGGCAAAGGCTATTAAGATTGTTCACGCCAAGCTTGAACCGCTTGAGCGTGCCGTATTCCTTCTCAAAGAAGTTTTCGAATACGATTATGAAGTTCTTCAACTGACACTTGATAAAAAGAAGGAACACTGCAGGCAGCTATTTTGCAGGGCGAAGAAGAAGCTAAACGAGGAAACCTCGAAACTGAACTTTGAATTACCTGACGCTGTTGTGTTGATAGAAAAGTTTAATAAAGCATGTGATTTTGGTAATGCTTCCGAGCTTATAAATGAGCTCAAAAAAGACATCGCCGCGGCCCTCCGAAAGAAATCCTGATTTTTTTTAACAAATCTGTCACAAATCACACTTCAATTTGTCTTAACAGAGACTTAGAATATTTACGTGAAATTTTAACTTATTCATTCATGACAGTCATTTTGGTGTTTTTCGTAGCGCATTGGTACTTGTCCCTCTTTTTTCAGACATTTTTCCTTCATCGCTATGCTGCCCACAAGGCATTTACAATGAGCAAATTCTGGGAAAGAGTTAGCTACATTCTCACCTGGATTTTCCAGGGAGCGAACTATTTAAGTCCTTTCGGATACGGAGTAATGCACCGAATGCACCACGCATTTGCGGACACTGAAAATGACCCGCACTCTCCGAAGTATGATGAGACTATCTGGAACATGATGTGGAAAACCAAAACGATTTATTCCGACATCGCGAACAAAAAGCTAATACCCGAGCAACGATTCACGGAAGGTGTTCCACAATGGGAAGCGTTCGATAAGTTTGCTCGGTCCTGGCCATCTCGATTATTTTGGGCTGCATGTTATATAACTGTTTATGTTCAGTTTGCTAATGTATGGTGGTTGTGGCTATTGCTACCGTTCCAATTTTTGATGAGCCCTATTCACGGCGCCATTATAAACTGGTTTGCTCATAAATATGGCTACAGAAACTTTGAAGTTGGCGACACATCCAAAAATTTTCTGCCTGTGGATTTTCTGATGATGGGCGAGAGCTATCACAACAATCACCACAAGTATGGATCACGTCCTAACTTTGGCGGTATCCGGTGGCACGAAATTGATCCGACATATCAAGTAATTCGCGTGCTCAATCGTCTGGGAATTGTAAGCGTTGCGAAACACAAGTCAATAAAAGTTGAGCGAAACAAAAATGTTCGTAAAGCTGCGTAGAGTATATCCGCACTGACAATAAAATAAGAGAGCCCGACGTTAGCCGGGCTCTTTTCATAAAAACCTAAATTAAACGTGTAACTTCTTTAGTGGAGCAGTGGCACATTCTCAAAGAACCCAGTTGCATACGGCCAAATTAACATTCCAACGGAATGTATGTTTACCTGCCACGTACCCTTGACGATCTGTAGATGGTCTCAGATCCGCACTGACAATAACAAGAGAGCCCGACGTTAGCCGGGCTCTTTTCCATAAAAACCTAAATTAAACCTGTTCCTTCTTTAGTCTAGCCGTGGCTCATTCTCAAAGAACTCAGTTGCATGCGGACCATTTAACATTCCAACGGATTGTATGTTAACTGCCACGTACCCTTCACGATCTTGTAGAATGGTTTCGGAGACGTGTTAGACCCGCATCGTACTTAGTCGTCCAAGACCACGCTCACCAGCTATTTTCTAGCGCGAATAGTCCAAACTTGACCTGTTGTCTCCAGCCATCAGATATTCCTCATCGTGTCGTTCTTGCCACGACCTTTCATCAAAACGAGGCGACTCAGTTAGTTGTCGTCCGGTTCGCGAAATACGTCTCGGATTCATAATTGGCATTTAGCTTTCCGACGTCCTCGACCTTCAACCTCCACCGTCCAGCTGTTTCAACCGTGAAAAACGGGTCGGATGAATGGAATGCCCCGCCGCGCACATGCAGGTTACCCTGTCCGGTTGTTCCTCCTAACCAGATCATATTTGCGCCGTGGTTTCTGCCGTTAGCATTCTCAATCTTTACACCGTCTAATATCAGAGTACCCGTGCGGTTGAAATCAATTAACCTGCCGTTATCGGGTGCATATTCTGAAATAATGGAATTGCTAATGGTGATGCTTGGATGGCTAGACGCCGGCGTCACTTGAAGAAATGTCTTGCCAACCTCAAAACGGCCTCCGTATATCGAGAACTGATTACTGGTGCTGATGTAAAAATCAGTTCCGTTGTGAGAGGCGCCATACCCAAAGAAAAATTGACTTCCTCCAGCTGTTGCAACTACGCCGCGATCACAAAATACAGAACCACTTCCGATCCAGGTTAGTTGTAGTGTATTGTGACCGGTGTTCTCATATCCCACCTGACCCGGTGTAATCTTACCTTCTTGCCCCCACGCAGTACAATTATTCCAAACTATTTGTGAAATATCTGCTCCTCCGCCTGCGTCAATGTATCCTAAGCGCCAACCTTTATTATTTATTCCGTCACCTAATTCAGCGTCACAATTGACGAAACTAAAGGCAGAAGTTGAATTTGCCTGCAGTGAAGTTCCAATATCAAAGCATTGGACATTGTTTATTCCATGAGCGATCCTCACACGCATTCCTTCAATAATTCCGCCCTTTAGTCCAATTATTTTGACAGCCGGCTTGCCGCTTGGACCCATATAGACAATCTGAAAATTGCGATTGCCCCAACCTTCGACATGCATCCAAACCTGTATGTCAGGAGCTTTCGGTTCAATGTTGAGCGTATTAGTGATCTTATAAAAATTGTCCGGTGCTGGAATGATTAGCTTTCCGTGTGCTTGAATACAGGCGTTAATTGCTTCCTGAATAGCTTTTGTGTCATCTGTATTTCCATCACCTGTTGCGCCATAATGTTTTATGTTGAAATAGGTGAGTGAGTCGTCTTCAACTTTTACAATCGTCTCTCCTGGTATTCCTGGTATTCCAACTTCCCCCCCTTCGACTACTTCCTGATAGATGATGTCTTCTGTACATCCGATCGCAAACGGAATTACGAGTAATAAGATTAATTTTTTCAAGATGATCCCCATTAAGTGAACTCAAAAGTAAACCCAGTGGAATCATATGTAGATCCTTAATCGGTGAGAACTGAAGGTTAGGGGATAGATCGAGATTGTGTCCGATGGAAGGCATAAAGCGAGATAATCACAACAAATCCTATTTATGACAAGAATTTTGCAGACATCGGAAGAATCAACACCTTGTCGATCCTAATTCCCATCGTTCTTAAAGTATTTGTCCTCCTCAAATACATCGTCGCTTTCAAGTGTCTTCGGAATTACACCGATTTCAAGAATCTTGAATTCTGTTCGACGGTTCTTTTGTCTGCCGTCTGGATAGTCAGTTCCGTCAGGATTGGTATTGCGGGCAATTGGCTTTTCTTCACCATAACCTTTAGCGACGAGCCTGTCGGGCGCAATTCCGTGTTGAACTATATACCTCACCGCCGACTCAGCCCTTCGCTGGGATAATAGCAGGTTATAAGAATTATCGTCGATGCTATCAGTGTGAGATCCGAGTTCTATTTTAATTTCGGGATTGTCTATCAGTAGCTGTACTAGTTTGTCGAGTTCCTTTGCGGCGTCCTCACGAATGTCCGCCTTATTAAAATTGTAGTAAATATTTTCAAGGACGAAAATCTTGTTGAGCTCCACCTTGTCAAGCACCAGAATTGTATCGAGCGTAATAGTCGTCAGGAGCTCTTTGAGTGTGGAGGGATCTATTGATTTGCCTTTTGTAGTGTAGGCCTGACGTCGTACCAGATACCCGTCTGATTCACCGATCATGTTGTAATCTTCATTTTCGTAGACGCGGAAAAGGAACTTACCATCATTACCTGTAACGAAGTCCTGCATGACATCTCCCTTCTCGTCAAGCAGGCTAACTTTTGTATTGGCCAAAAGCTGGAGCTTGTCATCCTTGTCCTTAGTATACGTAATACCCTGCAAATAATAGTTTACGACTTTGAGATTTGGGTCTTCATTGATGAACGTATAAATGTCGTCATCCCCCTTTCCACCATCTCGATTGGAAGTATAGAATCCCCGGTCGGGCCTGAAAAGGAAAATTGCAAAATCGTCACCTGACGAATTCATGGGCTGGCCGAGATTTACAATGGACGTTTTTCCGTTAGCACGCTTAATATAAAATAGGTCAAGACCGCCGTAGCCAGGATGTTCGTCAGAAGCAAAGTAAAGTTTTCCATCCTCTGCCATGTATGGGAAGTTTTCATTTCCAGGAGTGTTGATCTCTGGCCCCAGGTTTCTCACACGTGCGAACCTTCCGCGGGTATCCATTTGAGACGAATAAATGTCTGTTCCCCCATAACCACCTTTCCGGTTAGATGCGAAGTATAATGTCCGACCATCGGGACTAAATGCCGGCGCTGAATCCCAAGCATCGGGCTGATTGATGTTGATCATTATTGGCTCTGACCAGACATTGTTTCTATATCGTGAGATGTATAAGTCAACGTCAATCGTCCCTTTTTTCTTTCCGGAATTGCCTTTTGCAAACACCATAGTTTTACCATCCGGAGAAAATGTTATGCAGCCGTCATTGATGTTGGAGGAATTTATTCCAGTGGGGAGCGGAGCTACA
>DATHIE010000382.1:0-3471 GCA_035316905.1 Chryseolinea sp.
ACCACTACGCTGGGATAGACAAAACGGGATAATAGAAGTTTACTCATTGCCTTTTCCGGATCTGTATCAGCGACCCGTTCCATTTGGCTGCCTTTGCCTGCTGTCTTTTGAATGGTGAAATCCAGCTGAGGCGAGTTTGTTGCCTTGCGGGAAAATATTTTAATTTTTTTATCCAGAGGTTCAAACAAATTCTCTTCCGTGCCTATCGTCTCTGACTTACCCAAAAACAGGTATCCAGAAGGTTTAAGGGCATAGTGAAACGTGTGGAGAATCTTTTTCTGGGGGGCTGTTTCAAGATAGATCAGTACATTCTGACAGCTGATAAGATGCATGCGTGAGAAGGGCGGGTCGTTAAGTAAATTTTGCTGTGAGAAAACACAAACCTCTCGTACCGATTTTATGATCTGGTAGCGACTATCGATCTTTGTAAAATATTTCTTACACCGGTTTGGTGAAACTCCTTGCAGCGCGCTTGCCGCATAAATACCCAAACGTGCTTTTTCAATGGCGCTGGTATCCAGGTCGGAAGCAAAAATCTGGACCGGCACGGCAAGTTCGGTTGTTTCTAAAAACTCGATCAGGCAAATCGCTATCGAATACGCTTCCTATCCCGTAGAGCAACCTGCCACCCAGATTCTTATCGGTTCGAGATCTGTGAGCTTCTTGATGATTGAGGGAAAGACTTCTTTTGTAAGGATTGTGTAAAACTCAGGATCTCGAAAAAAGCTGGTAACGTTAATCAAGAAATCATCATAAAGCGCTTCCACTTCCTTGGGGCTCGTCTGAAGTAGCGAATGATAGTCTTGAAGCGCGTCTACTTTGTTTAAGGCCATCCTCCGCAGTACACGGCGGTAAACACTTGCATGTTTGTAATGGTGAAAAAAATCAATACCCGTTTGATGTTTTACAATTGATAATATCTTTCGTAATTCACTATTGTCTTTGCTGACTGCCTTAACATGGTTGCGTTCAATTTCATTGGACGCCAAAATTGTATAAGGCATCTTGACCAGTCGCTTAAGCTCTTTCGCAATCCCTTCGGGGGGTAGCAAAAAATCAACGTATCCGGAATCATAGGCGCTTTGAGGCATGCCTCGGAATTCAGCCGTTTCATCCTGCGCAAATGTAATCCCACCTTCGGCCTTGATTGACTTCAATCCCAATGTGCCGTCAGTTGCTGTGCCGGATAATATAATTCCTATCGCATTGTTTTTATAAACTGATGCTAACGCAGAAAAAAAATAGTCGATCGCAAAATTTCCGACAGATGTCAAAGACCTTGGTGCAAGCTCAAGATGACCATCTACTAGTTTCATACAGGTGCCTGGCGGAATAACGTATACATTGTCAGGCATCACCTCCATACCGTCCTCAATAGTATGGACTGGCATTTTAGTCTTGGATTGTAAGATTTCTGCAAGCGCACTTTTATGATTGGGTGAAAGATGCATGACCAGCACATAAGCCATTCCGAGATTCGAATCAAGATGATTAAGAAGCGTTGTTATAGCTTGTATGCCACCGGCAGATGCTCCGATCCCCACCACAGGAAAGGATTTAGAAACCTTTCTTTTCACCACCTTTTTAGTTGCCTTTTTTTTAATGATGACCGAAGCAACTGTTTTTGTTTTTTTCATCTTTAATAATTAGTCGATTGCAACGGTAATGGTCTAGTCGCCAGATAATCGCAAATGTCGTGGCGTAGGTCTGCCGGAGATTCCCGGCTAATTGTTATTGATTCTGAAGAGCGAATGATCCGTTGCCAAGAAATGACGAGAGATAAACGGAACATGTATATTTTGTATTCAGAAAGTTCCTTTCCACGATTTTCATTTTGACCTTAGTACATCCTGTGTCTGGGAAACGGGGACATCAATTGGTCTGCCAGGATAGAGTGCTGTTCGTTCGAGACGTTGTTTCTGGCCTGTGATCTGGCCTGTGATATGTTCGAATTGTTGTTCCTGTACGAGGAACCGATCTGTAAATGTGTCGCCTGCTTTTTCACTCGCAGCAGGGATAACCTGCTGGTCCATCAATATGCCGATTTGGCGTATGGATTCCCGTAATTCTTCTTTGAGAAACTCTATTGTCCGGCTCCAGCCATTAAGCTCGTCACTGTAATATTGGAATTGGCCATAGAACATAAAAATTCATTTTATGCACGGTAATGAGTTAATTGACCTCATTGGATGCATAAGTTTCAATTTACCATATAATAAGGAGAATGTACCATCATTACCGGTTTATCTGGAAGTGATCACGAATGGCATTTTCATCCAATCAGACCACTTTGAGTCATTTTTTTCGATCATAATAGGCATGTTTATTTGGGGTGTGAAAGGCCTATACTATTCAATCAGTCCGTACTCTATCTCCTTACTCTTAGAGCTATACATGCAGCGATGGAGCACTCAGATAGGTATGGGATATATGCAAAGATCCTCAACTCATGTGTAAGATCTAAGGCGTTGTTGTCTCGACCTTTGTGCCAAGGAAAAAGTGTCAATCACTAACAAAAACAAAAATGGAAACAACAGCAAAAAAGCAAAATGAAACATTTAAGGTCAAAGGAAGCTGGGATGTTCAGTCGAAAGAACTTAAGAAAAAATTTCCCAAGCTGACTGATTCTGACTTAAAGTTCGAAACGGGTAAGGAAGAGCAGCTGTTAAAGAGCGTTCAATCCAGGCTCGGCAAAACAAGAGAAGAAGTGATCAATATCATCAATGAGTTTCAACCGGAAAAGGTTTAACAACTAAAGTAAAGAAAAAGGGACGGACCATCAACCGTCCCTTTTTTTATCGTAATAAAATATTACTTGTATTATCGTGTTGGCCTGCAGATCAGATGCTCGCGACTTTAATGAAACTAAAATACAAAGGTCATGAAAGAAATATATCCATTGTTAATTCAACCTGGGACGGCATTGAAAAACAGATACGAAGATGGTGAGGTTGTCTTTGAAAGAATCCATCCGTCCCGAAAATTGGTTATAAGTAGCTTTTCCAATGGCTTATATTATTGTGAGCTTCTCGGAGGCCAGGTCAAAAAGGCTTTAGTCTATTTTGAAAGAGAGTTAAGGTCCACAATAATTGCAACAGATAAAGGTGAATAGACCCCAGTTGGGCCAATTTTATCCTAAACATCTCCGTCGATCATTTGATGAATTGCAGAAAAAGCTCGGACCACATACACAGTAAAGATAACAAGCTCAGAAGTTATTGGATCATCCAAGTGTTACTAGGGATAGCGATCAATTCTTTACCATTTCGAAAGGATCAAGTCCAGATCGTCACCGTTTAAATTCCTTGCCATAACCTTCCCTCACCGTTCAAAAGAATGCTAAAGGGCACCGTCCGTCGCTTTTCAGTTCCTGATATTTGATAAGAATAATCGGACCTATGTCTCTTAAATAAAAGTATGTCTATCTTCGGGGAGTACTAAATCCTGCAAGGGTAAACATGAAACTGACAA
>DATHIE010000383.1:0-5274 GCA_035316905.1 Chryseolinea sp.
AGTAGAAGCAACGGATCAAGAAGGATGGGTAGTATCCATCACACCAAGCGGCGGTTGGCTGCCGGCTTGTATTGCAGGTAAGACTGGCGTTGGAATGAGTCAGCGCATGCAAAGCTTTGTGACTGATCCGAAGTTGAATCCGTTCAACGTCGTGGCACCGGGAAAACAACCTCGCGTGACCCTCACTCCTACACTCGCATTGAAAGACGGAAAACCTTTTTTGTCATTCGCGGTACAGGGTGGAGATTCACAGGATCAAAATCTTCTTCAGTTCTTCCTCAACGTTGTTGAATTTGGAATGAACGTACAGGAGGCTGTTGAAGCACCCAACGTTAACACTTATCAGATGTTTATGTCACTTGGAGGGCAGGATCGAAAGCCAAAACCCGGAGCAATCCTCCTGCAGTCACAAACGCCTGAGTACGTCAGAAAGGAATTGTTTCAAATGGGCTACAAATTAAGTTTTGACGAACGTACCTCCGGCCCTATCAACGCCATCTTTTTCGATTGGGAACACAAAAGCTTCTGGGGAGGATCCAGCAATCATGGCGAAGACTACGGTATTGGATGGTAGGACAAGAAAGAATGATAAGACCAACCCTAAAATAAATATATATGAAGAAGTTAGTGATGATTTTAATAATAGCTACCTATTGCAATATAGGTTATACGCAATCGTCCGAAGTTCCGTCGAAGGAAGTTCAAATTAAGACTGCTGTGCTTGCTGCACCGGAAGGGCTACGCGAAAAAGCCCTCGTGTATGGTTACTCCGACAAGGGAGAATTCGTGGTGTTGCGTCAGGGATCAAATGAAATGGTATGCATCGCCGATGATCCAAACCAGGCCGGATTGAACGTCTCGTGTTACCACAAGGATCTGGAACCATTTATGGCAAGAGGCCGCGATCTAAAAAAGGAAGGAAAGAATTTTAAAGAAGTGTTCGACATTCGTGAATCTGAAGTGAAATCAGGCAAACTGTTAATGCCGAAGCAGCCCACGTCATTATTTGTCTATTCAGCGAAGGATGAAGAATTCAACAAGACCACCGGTGATGTTACCAATGGAAGTTTGAGATATGTCGTTTACATTCCCTATGCAACTTCCGAGAGTACAGGCCTACCGTTGAAACCTGAAGCTCCGGGTATGCCATGGATTATGGATCCCGGAACCCATCGTGCACACATTATGATCAATCCGCCGGCGAAGAATTAGTTGGTCAATGGTCGATAGTTTGATTGTAATGCAAGTTTGCTCATTCATCCTTCATTCCTTATTTGAGCCATCTAACTATCGACCTTCGCGCTATCAAGTAGCACTATCCAACAATCGACCATGGAATAATCAACTATCGACTATTACGACGGAGGGTGAGAGCTGAGCTATCAAACTGCGTCTGCAATTCGGGTTGTCCGGTTTCAAAAAAAAGCTTATGCAACTTTTCGGCCTCTGCCTCGTGGGCTATGCGACGGCCTTTCGTTCCCTTATGTCGCTGCGTCCTTGTTTCTCTCTCTTCCAGGGAAACAAAATTATCTACTAAAGCTCCGGCAGGATCGATTCGTGGAATTTTGTAACTTTCATTTCTGATCTTCGAATACACAATTGGCACTACTTCGATGCCTTGACAATATGTCTCTATAAGCGGTTCTAGCATTTTCGACTGAAAAGGATCAGTTGCTATAGCAATTCTTTTGAATCCCATCTTGCGGGCCATCTTCATAGAATAGTAAACATTTTCAATACTGTGCTCTGCTTGCGTTTCGGCGAATATGCAATGAGACGGAAGCCCCAGCGAGTCCGCTATTATTTTCAGAGCAATGCCTTCGATGTAAGGAGTATAAACCGCGGAACCGGAAAAGATGATGTTTTTGGTCAGGCCAGTGTTGAACAGGTAACGTGCCCAACGGATGCGCAGTTTTAGGATCGATGGAACGTCCTCGGGCCGGTATGGAAATCCTGGCACTACGATAACGTCGAAGGGTACACTAACTTCCTTGTATTTCATTTTCGCATATCGGGAATGTGGTGATGGGAGTCGGATGCCGATATTAAAAAGCTTATCTACAGAACAAGAATAAAGGACAAGGGTTATTGGAAGAATTAGCCAAAACATTTTTTTCATATTGAGCGATGATTGATCCTGGGATGAATCTAGTGCTCACGTAAACAACACGACAGCCGACTTTCGTTTATCTAGTGCGTAAGTTTTGCTGATCTTGCAATTAATAGACTTGAAATTGATAGTCGTTGCAGAAAGTAGTACGCTGCATGAATAGTATCAAAAGGAAATTCGAAAACCACTTCGAACAACGGATTGACTGGAGAAAAATGAACACATCACCGCCAATTGCAAACCCGCGCAGTCATCTAAAACAATTCGGTCATTCTCTGAAAAAATATTGTCGTGACTTGAGCATTCCATTGTTTGACTAAATAATTGCCTTAACATAGAAATTATTGACGTATAAGCTTCTTATTCTCCGATGTATAACAATGAAAGCTAGTAACGTTTACCGACAATGGATCAATTGATTCTGATGGAACAATCTGCAAAAAAAAAGACCATCGCGCTATGATGGTCCTTTTTTGTGTTAACTGAAATATATCCTATCACGTTGCCCACGTCTTGCCGTTGCCGGCCTCAGAGAGTGGTATACAACCTTTGTACGCACCTGGAACGGCAATGTACTGTAGTACCTTCGTTGCACCGGGTTCCGACGTAAAGAATCCCAACATTGTAAGTTCCTTAGCCATAAGAATAAATGGCCGCTTTGGTGCGGGCGTAGTTGCACGCTCTGCTTCCACAGCTGCATCGTGAGTTTTCTTGACGAAAGCCATCTGAATCTCCGGACTAAGTTCAATAAATGGATCTCCGTGTTCCTTTTCTGCTGCAGCGTCAAATTCCTTTAATCCTGCAAGAAAATGATCCTGATCTTCTTTGGAATATACGTCCTTCAGCATGAGATCTATGAAACTAGGAACACCGGTTTCTTTTGCTCCAGGCGTATCCGTCTTCGGAATGATTATCTCGGCGACTTCACTGACAAGAATACTCTGGTCCTCCGATAAGAATACAGGCTTCCAGTCGATAGATGGTTTGGCAGCACAGCCCTTGAGTACACCCATGATTGCCGGAGCCGATACAACTCCTCCCATGATCCACGCTGTGCGTTTTATTGCTTCTCTACGATCCATAATATTAGTATTGTTTGAATCCGTTAAATATTACCCATTTTTGATTCGCCTACTGCATATTCAACAGCTCTTGCTGTGAAGGCCATATATCCCAATGAAGGATTATGACAAGCAGCAGAAGTCATGAATGAACCATCCGTCACGAATACATTCTTACAGGCGTGAATCTGATTCCATTTATTAAGTACGGAAGTTTTAGGATCCTTTCCCATACGAGCAGTACCCATCTCGTGAATGCCTAGTCCAACCCCGATTTCCCGGTCGTAAGTTTTGATATTCTTAAATCCAGCAGATTCGAGCATTTCGGCTGCGTCTGCCGCCATATCCTTGCGCATCTTCAATTCGTTGTCTCGTAAGATGGCATCAAACGTAAGCGTTGGCAATCCGTACTTGTCCTTTTTATCCTTATTGAGCACTACAAAGTTTTCGTGATACGGAAGAATCTCACCAAATCCGGTAAGCCCAATGCTCCATTTTCCTGGTTTTGTGACCGCATCCTTCAAATCAGCACCAATGTTCATCTCTGCCACGAGGGTGCTCCAGCCCTGCCGGCTAGCTCCCCCTTGGTATCCAAAACCACGTAGATAGTCACGCTTATCCTTTCCAACATTTCGATAACGAGGGATATATACGCCGTTTGCCCTTCGGCCGGAATAATACTGATCTTCGAAACCATCGATTTCTCCTCCCGCTCCAACGCTCAGGTGGTGGTCCATAATATTGTGCCCCAACACGCCGCTGTCGTTTCCGAGTCCATTAGGGAATCGATTTGAAATCGAATTTAATAGGATGAATGTCGAACCAAATGTTGAAGCACAGAGGAAAATTATCTTAGCAAAATACTCGACATGCTCTCCCGTTTCTGCATCCAAAACTTTCACGCCTGTTGCCTTTCCTTTGGCTTCATCGTAGATCACTTCATATACGATGGAGTTTGGTCTCAGCGTCATTCTCTTTGTCTTTTCAGCTGCCGGGAGCGTAGATGAAACGCTACTAAAGTATCCACCATACGGACAACCTCGCGAACAAAGGTTTCTGTATTGACACGTTCCCCGCTGGGGGCTGTGCGGAAGTGGTGCCGTTGCATGCGCCGTTCTTCCGATTGTCAACAGGCGACCAAATTTATCTTTGATAGCTTTCTTGAGATCTAATTCCACACAATTCAATTCCATTGGCGGAAGGAATTTTCCATCGGGAAGTTGAGGAAGGCCTTCTGCCTGACCACTCACTCCAATGAAGGACTCAACATAATCGTACCAGGGAGCAATCTCTTTGTAACGCACAGGCCAGTCAACCGCGATACCGTCCTTTGCGTTAGCTTCAAAGTCCATATCACTCAACCTGTAGCTCTGGCGTCCCCAGGTAATGGATCGTCCGCCTACGTGATAACCCCTCATCCAGTCGAAGCGTTTTACTTCCGTGTAGGGGTTTTCAAGGTCATTAACAAACCAATGCTTTGTTGCTTGTTGTATTGTATAACCGGTTCGCGCCTGGACACCCTGCTGCTTTAAATCTTCCTGGGTTGGTCTGCCAGCGTTTGGAAAATCCCACGGATCTTTTGTTGCTGTAGGATAGTCCGGATGCGTCACCATCCGCCCACGCTCCAGAACCAGAGTCTTCAACCCATATTCCGTAAGCTCCTTTGCTGCCCACCCCCCGCTGATGCCAGTGCCCACGACAATGGCGTCAAATGTATTCTGCTGTTGCGCGTCTATATTGAGATTCATATTCGATATAAAATTTGCCTAAAATTATACTATTCGATCGATTTATAAAGCAAATTACATCAACGGCGCGACAAAATCCATGTGTTTAGAAATGTTTTAAATATGGTACCTGGGTACCTGGTTAGCTTGGAATGGACATGATGTTACGAAAGGCTTGAGCGAGATGCTGTAAGCCCGGATGAATACTTGAACATTGATTTCCAAGGAAGGTGGACATAACAATAAAGTGTTTTATGCGAAATCCAGGCAAAAAAATAGGCGTTATCAATGAGATTGCCTAAGGAAAAGTCTAATTTGATTTATGGTGATCTTTCAAGATTTCGTATAAAATATAGTTGAACGATGCCGTCTTGGT
>DATHIE010000384.1:0-5916 GCA_035316905.1 Chryseolinea sp.
AAATGCCATCGATCAGGCGAAAGCTGAGGCGCTCAGAAGCGCCGGTGCCACTGAGTACGTCGCGGAATCAAGTGTACTTTACAAAACCGAGAAAGACAAAAAGCTAGAAGGAGACATTCACAAGTCCGTGACCTCGATCGATGTATCAGGGGAGATTTCAGGATTCCAGATAGTCAAAGAGGAGAAGAAGCTGAATGAATTTGGAAATCTTACCTATGAGGTTTGGATCAACGCTACTGTTATTCTTCACAAAGGATCCAAAGATCCTGGATTTAATATGAACGTGAAGGGCATTCAGGACAGTTATCGTTCACCGGAGGAATTGATCTTCGAGCTCATGCCCGCTAAGGAAGGCTTTCTGAATATTTTTATTCTGGGTGACGATGAAAGTTTACTGCTCTACCCGAACAAATTCGAGAAGCGTGAGAAGTTCGTAGGAGGGGAGACCTATAAATTTCCCAGGTCCCGTGCGTTGGACTATGAAGTCAGCGCGGAAGAAGGAATGGAAGTGAACTATTTGATTCTGTTATATACCAAGTCGGAGATTCCTTTTCTTGGGGAAGCAACATCTGACAACATTCTGCAATTCATTGCAGGTATAGATCCCGCACAGAAATGTGTTAAATCATATTCGCTCTTAATTCGGAAGCAGTAAGCACGCGCCAATGGCAGTGTCAACTCAATTTTTTCTTAAGAGACTGTCCATTTGGGCTAAAGCCCAATGAATTTCTGCATCGATTACCCCGGGCTTAAGCCGGGGCAATTGATAAACATCTCAGGCCTTTAGGCCAATTTGTCAAACCCGTTCCTCCGCAGAGTCCTTTGAGAATGCAATAACGCTATTAATGACAGTGTCATAGGTGGCAATGCTTCCTTTCGCTCCCCTTTAGTGGTGTCCTCCAGAGCGCTTGCTTTGCTATCAAACAACTGGGTTAATGGATTGGGTTTTATGAATTGTATAGATACCTATGATCGTTCACGCGAAGGATCTGTAGGAACAAGAGCAGCATCGTTGACATTTGCAGAGATCCTTTCCGGCAGATCCTTCGCGCTCAGGTACACTGACATTAATTTCGTTCGCAAAACCCATTCCTTTGGTGCAGGTCTTTGATAAGGAGGTGGTCGCTCTGGAAGACAGTACTAAGGAGGAGGAAGCCTATACACAATATTTGTCAATAAGCTTTTGTTGGTCCCCATTCGCTTTTGCCTTGTTTGCCATACGTTTTAAGAGAGGATATAGTAATGATAATAATCCGGGGACATTCATATCACTCATGCATACAATAATTGCAGTATGTTTTAAACTTTTAGGAATTGATTTATTATCTGTTAGTCCGTCTGATGCAAGTCCATAAATTATCCTCAATGAGTTTTCTAATCCGGTATGTCCTGGTTTTAATTTGACATTGAATTTAATTTCCTGGTCTATTGGGTTAAAGAAACTATGCACTGACATAGGTTCAACTGTATATGATTCTCCCGGTCGTAAAATCTTAGTCCCTTTCTTTCCTAATTTTAAACCTAACTCTCCGTCTATTGCAGTAAAGGTTTCTGAGTAGGTCTTATGGTAATGCAGCGGATTTCCTCCTTTTGGCATCAGCGTAATGTCAGCTTCAGTTATTTTTCCGCCTGACTCTTCAGCTGTCTGTAAAAATGTTACTGTGTCTTTAATGATAGGATTTACGATTGTCCTTTTCATTTTTGTACGCGTAAAGGTTCAATACTTTTTAACTGGCATCGAGTACTTACGTGTAGTATCGGGCTTAATGACTTTAATAGAGAATTCACCTTCAGGTTTATAAACTGGCATACTTTCCTGCTCAAATGCGTCCCGTTGTGTCTTACCAGTCCAATGACCATCATTTGGCATGAATCGTTCATCTATTGCGTCATCCTGAAAGCCTTCTGGTTTGATCATTTTTTTGTAGGCAGGGACGGGTTTAGGGTCGTAATTAAAACTTGAGAGACTATCCGGATTAAAATTTGAAAGATTATCCGGAGCTACATCTTTTTTGCGCTTCTGGTTTATTTGAGAATATGCAAAAACGTTACATCCACAGGTGAAGATGATTAGAAGGAGGGTTGTTTTCATTTTTCTTATAATTAATTAGGAGCTGTGACTAAGTGCCTTTGCGGTCGGGCGGGTCTAAATGGCTTCGCGCTGTGTCCCTAATAGCTAAGTTAACTAATGTTTTGCACTTTCAAGGTTGCTTGCCAACACTACCTGACGCAAAATCCGTGTAAGAGTTGGTCAAAAATTATATGTCTTTCTCGAACACCACTCTGTCTTGTCCAGGTGCAAAATAGTCTTTCACTACTTCTATGCCGTCTTCATTTTTGTTACCGAGCAGGTTCATTCCAATTTTCTTATGAAAGGAAATAGACAACTGATTCGTTGGGGTCGTGATTGCTTTTAGTTTAGTGTACCCTTTATTTTTGACATGGTTGGTAAAGTGTTCATACAACAGTGTCCCAAATCCTTTATTTTGATAGCTCTGTCTTACCCCAATCAGATGGACATAACCCGTTTTTTGAGTTTGCGATAAAAAGCCAAAGAGATATGCAACGACTTTTCCATTGTCTTTGATAACAAATGCAGTGTCACCAAACTCGTGTATGAACATGGGATGATGAACATTTAATGTCCTGTCACTACCCCAAAAATCTGACAGGTCTGTCAGGATTTCATGAAAGTCACGTTGCGTACAATTGTCAATTGTCATGCTTATGCGTGGGCTTAAGAATAGTAACTATTGTTGCCTCATTTTTTTGAATGATAGCTAGCTCTGTAACCCATTAAAAAACTTATGGGGGCAAGTATCCAATAAGTCAAAAGTTGTATCGCCCAGGGCGGACTTGTCACCCTAATTTCGTTTTTATGTTTTAACCCCATCAGTGGTAGCTGTAAAAAGGGAGGCATTCCTTTTTCACTGAGCTTGTCATCTTTAGCAAGTGCGAAAAAGGATTCAAAAAACTCATCAATATGAAGCGCGGGAGAAAATTGTTGAACAGAATGCGCCTCTATATCGTCGTCATTCCAAAA
The DNA here is from genome assembly GCA_035316905.1 of Chryseolinea sp. GTDB lineage: Bacteria > Bacteroidota > Bacteroidia > Cytophagales > Cyclobacteriaceae > Chryseolinea. Next base: position 3,044 of record DATHIE010000384.1, read on the forward strand.
ACAATGCGGAGCACCAGCAGGAATAGTAATGTTTTCACCTGGGCCTACAACTTGTTCTTTGCCATTAACCAGGAAATGAAGTTTCCCGGATATTAGTTTAGCAGAACTTTCCTGTTTTGGATGAACATGAATTGGTTCTCTCATGTCCGATTTGGGATTGAAAGATTCAATTTCTAATAATTTTCCATTTGTTTCCTTGCCGGTTTGAAGGAAAATCATTCTTTGTCCTGTCCGTGCGTTTGTGATTTTGTCGCCTTGCTTTGCCATTGCAATTTGATTTTAGGTCATCAAAATTACAGTTTTTTTGTCGAGGATGAAGGGTCTTTAGGAGTTGCCGCCACGATCTAATACCGGCAAATTGTTTCGCTGTATAACTTCCTTACTTTGTCTTATGGGCCTCCATGTCTATTTCGATCAGTTGTCCTTCTACTGCCAATCCTTTCACCTCTACCCACGTGCCAGTAGGAAATTGTTTCTTATAGATAGAACTCCTGAAACCTGATACTTTGAGAAAGTCAGCCATGTTTGTGGTATAAACATTCTCTGCTACCACATCATCAAAAGTATAGCCATAGTGTTTTAATATTTTTTCCAGGTCGCTGTAGCAATTTTTCATCTGCTGGTCCATGTTACCAGGTGCTACTATAACACCTTTGTCGTCCATGCTCACTGCCCCGGATATTTTAAGATCGTCTCCAATTCTAACGGCGTGTGAATAGCCGTAAGTTTTTTCAAGTTCTGGCCGTAAAAGGAAATATTCAACGGTGTCTGGCTTCTCCACAGTGGCTTGAACTTCTTGTGGCTTTTCCGTACAGCTTGTCAGCAAGCAGACTAAAAATGAAAGCAGGAGGGTCAGTGATGAGAAATGTGTGTAATTCTTTTTCATGGTCTATTTTTTTCTTTGCTTACTCTGGTCTGTTTTCGGCTTTTCCCGTCTTATTTTTAGTCGATCACTTCACGAATGATATATTTTCCTTTTATTCATGCCTCCTATGATAAACATTAGTGCTATTGCGCGCTATTGATTGTGCATTTTGTTAGCGCGAGTTTCCGTCACTCTAAATTTGACACTTAATTTATCTTTCATTAATAGTTTAAAGTCGTCCATCTGCTTTTCCGCAATAATTTGTCGCAACGGAAACTGGTCTTTCTTATCTTTTCCATAATTTATCTGGAGAATTGTCCCGGTCTGAAGTGATGTATAGATGAAATACACCCCAACCAATGGAATAAGTAATAATAGAACCATTCTTGCACCACGAGGACTAATGTCTCCATGAATTAAAACATTGATAATGTTTATTGCAAAGTAAATTCCGGGGGCGAGTAGAATCAATCCAATGACTAGTATGCCAATCCAATTATGTATTTCTTTTTCCTTTTTTATTTCCAATTTATGTATTTGAGAAAAGGCAATTGTCTCATAATTGAATCCACTTCTTAACAAATGAATTCCACTATCGGTCACTCCAAATTCTTTTGTTCTGAAATAATACTGTCCCATTGGATTACCTAAATTACTTGAAACATGCGTTAACAAATTAATATACTCATTGCCGATATTCCCATAAAGCTTGTATCGGTGTCATTGGTAGCTGCCATTTTCGTCAACCGTAAATTAATGCAAGGAGAAACGGAATTGTTACGGCAATTGAAATCAATAAGGGTTTCCAAATGGGTTTTGCTCTGTATTTGACTTCTTTTCCTACGTACTTGTCCCAGAAATTGGATGTTAGCCCCATGCCACCTGCAGTATTGAGGAGAAACACCCAAATTGTGTTTGATGGAATGAAATTTACTATAATGATTGTCAACGTCGTATAGATTATACCTGAGCCAATCACTATCCATTTACTTTTAGTGTCATTGGTGTTAAAGGACAATAGGACCGCGCCAAATATTGTACTGAATAGGATCGAAAAAGCTCTTATCGCACCCTTTGAATAGAGCAAGGGTGCATTTGGATCTGTTACCACATTTTTTCTCCAGGCAGAATTGGATGCAAACAATCTATCCTCTTCGTCCGCGGCATTGGTCCTTTTTTGGAGTTTTATGTTTATTTCATTTAATTCTTCGTCACTAAAAAGCCTACCTCGCCTTTTCAATTCGTCTACCGCAGCTGTTATTGCTTCGGGCGTGTACCTACTAAAATTATTCAAGTAATTCATAAGTCCTTCCTCGGACTTTCCGTTCATTACCTCTCTCAAAGTTTTCGCCATTGGTTATTTTATGTGGGTTGTCCAGACAATTGCAGCTAACGCGCTAATGTAAATGCAGTAGCGGGAAGGCGGGCTTGCGAACTTCAATCCAACGTGATCAATTACCATAAGCCCGCCATTCGCGAAACCATCCGCGTTGCGTGTACAATATTAATAAAACACTGTTAAACTTTTGCACGTCCACCGCTATTGCATTTACATGTTGTTATGGGCAATGCTGCGCAGGAGTTTTCAACATAGCATGAGTTTGGATTGCCATCAAGTTCATTCGAATCATCCCATGAAATGCGTTGCTCACCGTCAGACTTGCTGAATCACTCGCGCGCGGTACAAGCGATCTTGCGGACTTGGCCTTTCAATTAATGAGTTTTCAATTCAGCGCTTCATTGTCCTAATGGAATCCATTCCGCGAAAAACCGGATCGCGCGAGTGGGAAGCCTGATGAACTTTCTTTTGCTCACCTGACTACGAAGCGCTGCGGACTTCGGAGAACTACAACACTATCGCATTGCCCATAACAATAAAGTGTTTTATGCGAAATCCAGGCAAAAAAATAGGCGTTATCAATGAGATTGCCTAAGGAAAAGTCTAATTTGATTTATGGTGATCTTTCAAGATTTCGTATAAAATATAGTTGAACGATGCCGTCTTGGT
>DATHIE010000385.1:0-6354 GCA_035316905.1 Chryseolinea sp.
ATCATTGCATCAATTCGAGGAAGCCTTGAGAACCGCGCAGCTTGCTGAAAAAATTGACACCACAACGGCATCGTTGTACGGTGTATTTTGTGATGCCTTTGTCGAGCTCGGCGATTACGAAAAAGCGATTGCCGCTGCTGACAGAATGACCTCCATCAGACCGGATATCCGTTCTTATTCAAGGATTTCGTACTTGAGAGAAATTTACGGGGATACGCCAGGCGCTATTGAGGCTATGGAGGAAGCCATAACCTCTGGTGTACCCGGACTGGAACAAACGGCGTGGGCAAGAATAACATTGGGTGGACTTCATGAAGCTGTCGGAAATTTAAAAGAAGCGGAAATACAGTACCGCCTCGTATTAGCAGAAAGGCCTTACTATGCATTTGCCATTGGAGCGCTTGGGAGAATTGAAGCAAAAAGAAAAAATTATGATAAGTCAATTGAACTGCTGAAAGAAGCTTCCGACATAATGCCGGAATTCTCATTCCAGCAAGAGATGGCTCATGTATATAAAATCACAAATGAAAATTCTCGTGCAAGGTCCATCACCCAGGATCTCCTTGAAAGCCTTGAAGAAGATCAGGATGCCGGACATGTTGTAGATCTCGAGCTCGCCAACATTCACCTGGATATCTCGCAGGATATTGACCTGGCCTATCGCTATGCAACAAGGGAATACAAAAAAAGGCCTCGGAACATTGATGTTTGCAAAACCATGGCGAAGATCTATTACAAAAAAAATAATCTTGAAGAAGCCAACAAATTGATTGAAATTGCTTCAAGGACTAAAAAGCAGGACGCGGAGATTTTTTGTGTGAAAGGTTTGATCAATTACAAACTTGGTAAAACGAGAGACGGTGTAGAACTCATGAACACAGCACTGAGGATAAATCCTTTTCTTAACGAAGGTCTGCAGCAAGAAATGAAGGCGGTGTCAAAATATGAAATCAGCGCACTTTATTAAGTGCTGATCATCAAAAACCAGAAATTGTTCTGTATTCATCATTCTGCAATAATTGCGTAATTCGATAATATATGACGCACCTTAATAACTGCATTTGCGAATCGTGCCAGGGTGAACCGATTTCAGAACAAGAAAAGGAATTGCACATACAAATTTCTGATTCGAGTCGCAGGGAATTCTTAAAAAAAGCTACCGGTCTTGGACTATCGCTGGGTCTAGGTGGAGGTTTGATTTCACCTTTGGCTGCTTCAGCATTAACCATTGACGATGGCAAAGCGAAAAGCCGCGAAATGTTTGCCAACAAAGCGGTGCAAAGGGGTGAAGCCTCTGTGGTGTCATTGCTTCATACAGCCGATATCCATTCTCAGCTTATGGTACACGATGAGTTTTTTATTGAGAACGGAATACCTCTCTATAAAAAAAGAGGAGGATTTGCTACGCTGAAAACCATGATCAATCACTTGCGAAGTCAAAACCCCGGCAATAACCTGTTAATTGATGGAGGAGATTGCTTTCAGGGTGGGGGTGTGGCTGCCCTAAGCGAAGGCCAGGCCATTGTGCCATTGATGAACAACATTGGCTATGATTTGATGTTGCCTGGCAATTGGGAAGTGGCGTATGGAAAAGAGATGATGATGAAAGATATGTTTGCCTACAACTGTCCGAAAGTATGCGCCAACATGTTTCATCAAACAAAAGATATCTTTAATGGTGATTTAATTTTTCCGCCATATTTTATCAAACAGATAGGTGGCAATAAGATCGGATTCATTGGGTATAATGATCCACTCACACCCCAGCGACAACCACCTGCGTATAGCGAGGGCATTCAATTTACACATCCCGAAAAAAATGTGGCGAGGTACATAAAGTTATTGAGGGAATATGAAGGTTGTCATCTTATTATTCTATTGACGCACATGGGACTTACCCAGCAAGTTGATTTGTCCAACATGCTTTTTATCAAGGGGGTTGATTACATTCTTGGTGCTGATACTCATGAGCGAGTGCGCGAGCCCATTCAAGGCGTCAATGCAAAAGTTACCGAACCCGGAGCCTTTGGGTCTTTTATAGCCAAGTTGGATTTCGTTATTGAAAACGGAGTGATTAAAGATCAGTCGTATCAACTGCTTGATGTTGATCCCGAGCAATATAAAGAAGATGAGGAAATGAAGGAACTAATTAAGAAGCAGAGAGAACCTTATCGCCAGGAGCTCGACCGGGTAATTGGCACTACCAAGACACCTTTGGTAAGATATTATGTAATTGAAACTCCCATGGATAATTTTATTACAGATGCTATCATGTGGAAGTTCAATCCTCATATAGCGTTGAGTAACGGGTTCCGTTTTTGTCCACCGCTAGTACCCGATTCCAGGACGGGTTTGGCAGAAATAACGATGGACTATTTGTGGAGTATGTTGCCCATTGATAGCGAAGCTAAAATGGGAGACATTACGGGCAAAGCATTGTGGAATTGGCTGGAAAAGGAATTAGAAAATGCTTTTTCGAGCGATCCGTCCAAACGAATTGGTGGTTGGGTTGTCCGGTTCAAGGGCATGGAAGCCAACTTTACCATTTCCAATGAAGAGGGTAAGCGTGTGAACTGGATAAAGGTAAAAGGCGAGCAGGTTGATATGAACAAGACTTATTCCTTTGTTGCCTGCGAGCGAGAAGGCGATCCGGCTACCACTATATGTCGCGTCGATAATGTGCGAACACCAAAAAAATTTGGAATAACTCTTCATTCTGTTATTCAGGAATACCTGGCCAAGCATTCACCTATTGCACCTCGACTCGAAGGAAGGATGACAGCCACTGATGCTCCCAATACATTACTCACTCAGCTAATGGGTGTAGGCTATGAGTTTAGGTAAAGGAAAATTAGTCGTTTTGTGAAACTCCCATTCTTATCTCTGCTTTTTTTCTCGTGGCCTAAATGAAAATGCCCCCTGCTAAGAACTAACGATGCTATCAAGGCAAAGCAATTCTAATGATGAAGGAACCACGATAAAAGTTATTAGTCTAATGAGATTTGAAAAACGAAAGCCTCGATTGCGAGGCTTTCGTCTTGAAGAACAAGATTCGTTTGAGTATTGATCCCGACACGTCGGGACTGCGTCAGTTACCGAATGGTGGACCGGCGACGTTGTCAATGGTCCAGATCTGACCGGCGAGCGAGACGATGTATGCGGTGGTTCCAATAAACTCCAACGACGTGGGCCGGTCAAGCCCGGTAGTGATGGCCGTGAATGTACCGTCCGCATTAACCCTCACGAGTGAGCCGGTGTTCGGCAACGCAGGCGAGCCTTCTTCAACACCGTCCCATATACCCTGCGAGAGGGCGAAGAGCGTCTGGCCGCGGCCGAGTTCTACATCGACAACCAACCGAGCGCCGGAAGCCACAGTCGTAACCGTTGGTGAATTGAGGCTAAAAGACACCACCTTTCCGTTCTCTGGAAGGTGAGGGATAGGCCCGGCCTGCGCCACATACACCGTGTTGCCCGACACCGCTAGTCCAGTCGGAACAATGTTACCGAACGTCCTGATTTCCGTGATCTCACCATCGCGTGTGACATGCAGTACACGATTATGATGTCCATCCGTTACCAGGAACGCACCACGATAAGTTTCAATTGAATACTGCACCCCGGTCCCAACGAAGAAGTCGGTGGTCGGCGGATTGGCGAGGGAGAACGCGCCAATGTCCGCTATAACGGTATGGCTAGTCGGACCGTCTATCCGGTAGATGCCAACCAGGTCATCCGTGCCGAACATAGTACCCACGAGCGTGACTATCGCGTAGGCTGACCCGTCGAGGAAGGCGACATCCATCAAACCGCCGATGCCGACTATCGAAGGTGGCAATCCGCTGGCGAACGTCGTCACGTCGCCGGTTTTCGGGTCGACGCGTAAAATCCTGCCAGCCGCGCCCTCAGTGACAAACAAATCACCGCCAGGACCGATAGTGCTGCCCGAGCCGCTTTGCAGGCCTGTCACCAGCAGCTGCGGTGTCCCGGGCGTTGTGAACGCCTTGGCGTTGGTTGCGGAACCGTTCGTTTTTCCGGAAAGGCTTTGCTCATCAGCAAATGGGCCTTCACAACTAAGAAGCAGACTTACGAGGAGCACAAAAAATGCACCGCGTAAATAATGAACGCTCAGATCCACCGAACGATAGCTGAGTGGATTTCCCATAACATCTGAATTTCTCATAGCGTGTAGGGTTTGAGTTGTATAATAAATTAATTTGAAGGCGCTTTTTCAAACAGACAACTGAAAGCATGAGGGTACCTTCGTAACTACGATCGATCTTTGAAGAGGCACATGGCATGCCGCTCAGATCCTGTAACGAAGAAAATAATTAATGAAGGATAAGTCAATCACAAACTGATAAAAAACCAGCAAAATTGATTCATAAGTGCTGCAGCAATTAAAGAGGGCGGTGTCAAAAAATGAAATCACGGCACTTTATTAAGGCTGATCATTACATTTCTCGCATTACACCTTACGCGGCGACGTCTGCTATTAATAAGTGAAATTAATGTTCTCAACCGCGTTTGCAATAATGAATACAGCTATTGTGGTAGGCACAACAATGGCCGCAATCGTCAGGACTGGACTGAATTTTCGTAGGTGAATTTCGGCAACATGCTCCTGGATACTTTTAAAACTGGCTGAATAATCACTTTTGGTCTTTTTACCCTTACCATTTCCCACGTAGTAAGCTCCAGAAATAGTCTGATTATCCACACCGGTGACGTACACAGTCTGTTTCTGACCAGTTTTTAACTTGAACTCGTATCTCTTTCCGGGTTCTAGCTTTGATAACATTTCATCAGTGAAGGGCTTTTTTTCTTTGTTGAGGTTTTTCGATGAGTAACAGGAGGATAATAATTCTGTGAGCATTACCATCATAACAAGCGTCATTATGAGTCGTTTCATGGTATTTGGGTTTATTCTACTGAAAGGTAGATGCAAATCCAACATTTGGTTAACACGAATCAGTCTATTACTGGCTTATTTACAGCGAAACGAAATGTATTTCACCTGCCTGCCGCCGAGGCCCCGAGTCAGCAACGATTCACGTGCTTCCTCATCTTTGGTTTCGTAATTTCTGGAAACACAATCCCAGGTTCGACAAACCTGAAATTATTTCACTTTCTGCAAATAGTCTTAGAAACAAATTGCCAAGTAGCTTACAAAAAGATTGTTGAGAATCTTTCAACAGAGTGATGCGGGAACGTTTCAATATCACGCCAGTCATCATCCATATTGGGGCGAGGATCATTTTAAAGAGCATCACTTGTTCTACGAATGTTTTCACGGTGATACGGGACAGGGTTTGGGCGCCTCACACCAAACTGGTTGGACTGCACTAATAGCCAATTTGTTATTGGAAATGGATGAAGGCGGGAATTAATTTTTTATCCTGTTAATTGTCTGCAATCAAAAAAAAGACGCCTTCGAGATGTTGTAGGCATTCGAAGTGGCAATGGGGAGTGATGACACTAAGGGCGCGCCATGAATTCCTGACCGAGATATATCTGCTGATTCCTGGCTAACAGCTGCTGGACAAACAATGATTCTTCATTGGGCAAAACTTTATTTTGAGTAAACAATTATTCACCAGGCTTGTTATCTTAGGCTAAACAACTTCTATGGGGAAATATTCCATCAAGGAACTTGAGCAACTATCGGGCATAAAGGCCCATACGATACGAATTTGGGAAAAGCGTTATAGAATTATCACTCCAGAGCGTACTTCGACGAATATTCGCTTCTATTCAGACCAGGACCTGAAAAAGATCATTAATGTATCACTTCTCAACAGCCATGGAGTGAAGATCTCCAAAATTGCCGTCATGAGCGTGGGGGAAATAAGCCACAAAATCCTGGATATTAGCGAGGCAAAACCAGAGGCGGATATTTATATCGATCAACTGGTAGTGGCCATGGTGGATTTGGATGAAGAGCAATTCGAAAAAATTCTAACGTCACTGGTCAACAAATTCGGATTTGAAAGGAGCATAACGGAGGTTGTGTACGCCTTTATGGAAAAAATTGGAATACTTTGGCAAACGGGAACTATCACACCCGCACACGAGCATTTCATTTCTAATCTTATCCGTCAAAGACTTATTACTTCGATTGCATCCCTGCCACTTCCACCAAAAAAGGCAAAGAAAGCGATCTTATTTCTACCGGAAGGAGAGCTTCACGAGATCGGCCTGTTGTTTTACAACTATATAACGCGCAGTAAGGGTTTCAAGACGTTTTACCTGGGGCAGTCAGTACCACACGAAGATTTGCGGACAGTATACAAAATTCATCAGCCTGATATTCTGATCACCTCCATGGTTTCATTTCCGTCGCCCAAACAATTTGAA
>DATHIE010000386.1:0-7619 GCA_035316905.1 Chryseolinea sp.
AGCCTAATCCAGTTCCCTGTCCGGTGGGCTTTGTGGTAAAGAACGGTTGAAAGATCTTGTCGCGCACTTTTTCCGGGATACCGCTACCGTTGTCTTTTACTGAAATTAATACATTGTTGCCGGATTTCTTAGTGGTTACAAAAACGGTCGGTTTATACTCACCGTCCGCCGTCGCTGAGGCTTTGGTGGACACGGCATAGAAGGCGTTGTTAAGAAGATTAAGAATCACACGACCGATATCCTGCTGAACGACATTGACTGTTCCTATACCCTCATCAAAGCTAGTTTTCAATGTAACATTGAATGTTTTGTCTTTTGCGCGAAGGCCATGATAAGCGAGCCTCACATACTCATCGACCAAAGCATTAATGTTAGTAAGTTCCTTAATTCCACTGCTGCTTCGGCTGTGTTGCAGCATACTTTTCACAATAGCGTCAGCACGTTTGCCGTGATGATTTATTTTTTCTTCGTTTTCTTTGATGTTTTTGGCTAGTGTCTTTGCGTCGACGTAATTTCCAATGTCAATCTCCTGTTCGAGTTCGGCGGCTAATTCCTTATTGACTTCAGAGAAATTATTCACGAAGTTCAGGGGGTTTTGGATTTCATGGGCAATGCCGGCCGTTAACTCACCAAGAGACGCCATTTTTTCCGATTGAATGAGTTGTGATTGTGTTGTTGTTAGCACCCGTAGCGTGTCTTCTATTTTATCCTTTTGTTGAAGTAGCAAGAGGTTGACCTTTTTCTTGTGACGAACATTTCGCCAGAGCAACAAAGCAATTATCAAGAGAAAAAGTCCGACCGTAACAAGGGCGTACATTTTAATGGTGTTTTGGTATTCTCTCCTTTGTCTGATTTCCTCGCCCTCACGCAATTGCTCACTAAAAGCCGTGTTTTGAATCTCTCTTTCATGCAGCTGGTTAAACATATTATTATTGAGTGCTACACCCAACTGAAAGTACTTAATGGCACTATCGCGTTGGTTGACCTTTTTGTATGCATCAGCCAGGATGTTGGCAGACTGAAGGATACCTCTTTGATAGGAAACATGCTTCCATTTCTGAAGCACGTGCGAAGCGTAATAAATGCAGGAATCGATTCTGCCAGTTTCGTAATAGAGTAATGCAATGCCGTTGTAGGTCTCAATAACATCTTTATTTTCTACAAGTGGGAGAGCAGTCCGGTAGTAATACATGGCGGAGTCATATTGGTTCCTTTTGCGATAAATATTCCCGCTCAAGAAATACAGCCAGCCCCATTTTTCATTGCTGATTCGCTTATTCAATTCAAAAGCTTTTTGCACATGATAGAATGCTGAATCCAATCGGCCTTGAAGGTCAAAGATCGAACCGGTAATTCCATGACCGATTACGTCGTTCGCCCCGAGAACCTTGTAAATCGCGAAACCCTTACTAACTTCTTCCAAGGCCCTTTTGTAATCGCCAAAATCGCGATAGACGCAAGCGAGAACATAATGTGTAAAGGCTATTTCCTCGCGCACTTTTAACTCCTCATACAGATGGAGCGCTGAGATTCCGGTGTGCAGGGCATTGCTGTAATTGCCTTGCCCCCACAGCCCCATGGCGAGAGATTGGCTGCATTTGGCAATGCCTTTCCTGTATTCGAGTTTTTGTGAAAGTTGGATGCCCTGCTGAGCATATACCACAGACTTATCTGCTTGCACAAAAGCAAATTGATAAGACAGTGTACCGAGCAAATTGGCCTTCGACGTATCTTCGGCTGCGGTTTCCAGCAGGTGGATCATCGAGTCCAGACGAAATAAATTTATGGTAGATAATTGGACGGAATCCATGTTTACCTGTTGTCCAAGGCAAAAATGGAAGCTAAGGCAAAAGGCCAAAACCAGCAGAGGGCTTTTCATTGGCGCAATGTTTTATTCAAACAAAAACCGTAATATAATTATATCGATAATTAAACGAATAATTCAATGATGAACTCTACACCTTCACCTTCTTTGTTCTCCATCTTCAACTCCCCTCGATGCGCTTTCACGATATCGTAACTCAGCGACAAACCCAATCCCGTTCCCTGGCCGGCTGGCTTGGTTGTAAAAAAGGGTTGAAATATTTTGCTGACGACTCTTTCAGGGATTCCACTGCCGTTGTCGGCTATTGAAATTAATACTTTATCGCCGACCTTCTTTGTGCTCACCGAAACCGTCGGCTCATACTCACCGTCCGCCGTCGCTGAAGCTTTGGCGGACACGGCATAAAATGCATTGTTAAGAAGATTTAGAATAACACGGCCTATATCTTGAGGAATGACGTTTACGGCGCCTATTCTTTCGTCAAAATCAGTTTTCAACGTGACATTAAAAGTTTTCTCTTTTGCCCGAAGTCCATGATAGGCGAGTTTTAAGTATTCATCGGCTAATGCGTTGATGTTCGTAGGTTCTTTGATTCCACTACTGCTTCGGCTGTGTTGCAGCATGCCTTTAACAATAGCGTCCGCCCGTTTGCCATGTTGATTTATTTTGTCCTGATTATCGATGATATTTGCCGCAAGTGATTTTGCGTCTTCGAGATTTCCTTTTTCGATTTCTTCCTTCATCTCCGAAAGCAACTCTTTGTTTACTTCTGAAAAGTTATTCACAAAGTTCAAAGGATTCTGGATCTCGTGAGCAATGCCGGCAGTGAGTTCTCCTAGGGAAGCCATCTTCTCGGATTGAATCAACTGTGCCTGCGTGGCCTTGAGTTCATTTAATGTTTTTTCAAGGTTGTTGCGATGAGCAGCTATTTGATCTTTCTGCTCGCTTAGTCGCCGGTTAGTTGCTTGTTTTCTGACATTATTCCGCCATAATACGATTGCCAGCAGCAAGAAGAGTCCAATAACAGCAGTTAGCGCAATGATCCGATACCTGTTTTGCAGATCATCTTTCTCTTGCTCCAATTGAAGTTGGCGTTCCTGTTCGTTAAGAGTTACCAGCTGCAGCCGTTGAATTTGTCTTGGTCCAAGCAAGCTGTCTCTTATGGCGACATTTAATTCCGCATACTTTAACGCGCTATCGGGCAGGTCCTTTAGTTTGTACATGCGGGTTAACAAACCAGACGCTTCATAGATGCCCTTCTTCCATGATATGACTCCGGCGAAGTGTATGGTTTGTTTTGCATAATGGATACCTGAGTCATAAAGATGCAATACGTCGAAGACGCGTGCCAGCTGCAAATAGTTAGCGGCAAGGTTGCGATAGTCAAAGTCGATCAACGATTCCCGGATACCGATTCGGTAATGAACAATAGCACTATCATAGTTTCCAACGTGTTTCTCTACGTTGCCCAGTCGTTCCCTCATCTCGCCATATGTAATTGCATATCGGTCCGTGTTGGTAAGGCTATAGTTAAGGACTTGTTGCTGGTAGAATTTTGCAGAGTCGAGGATGCCCATCATTTCATAAACATTTCCGAGGTTGGACATTTCGTTATAGTCGTATCCTGTATTCTTGAACTGAGCAAACAAATTTTTGGATAATTTGTAGTACTCTATGGCTTTCCGAAGCTCTCCAAGTTCCATGTACGTGTTTCCAATCCGATTGAAAGTCCAGGCTTCCAGCAATTGGCTTCCGTTATTTCTTGCGATAGCAAGCGCTGAAAATTGATCCTGCATTGCTTTGGGTATTTCGCCAGCTTCCAGGAAGATGTAACCTCTTTGTGAAATTGCGTCGCCTTCCAGGAGCGGTTGGGCTATACGGCGGCTCAATTCAATTCCTTTTTCTGCATAGTGCAGGGCGGAATCGATATTAGAGAACCGATATCCGTTTGATAATTCAAGAAAGAGTTGAAATTTCGCCGAGTCTGATGTAGTCTCCGATATTTCCTTTTTTATTCTTGCGATCTCATGAGGAGGTATCTGACCCGTTGCATCCAACAATGCGAGAGTGGATAAAAGTAGTAAGATTAACCCTTTTTTCATCTTTGACGTCACGGATTTATGCGGATTAAAAGATTTCACTGATTTAGATTTCACTGATTTATTATGTAGAACGGATTGTTATATAAGATACAGGAAGTGGAATCGAAAACACCGAACCTTCACCGTCCTTTGTTTCAACTTTTAATTCTCAGTCATGTGCCTTTACAATTCATTTCAATATTTCACAGCAAAAACGGTTTGTAGATAATTTGATGATACGTATTAGCTATGAATTATATGTAGCGAGCCTACGGCTCTCGATCTTACTTTTGTTTGTCATCGACGGATTGAAATCCGTCGTTACAAAATGGGGCGAGGCTACGCCTCTAACATTCGTCAACCTCTCTAGGATGCTGGAAGTTGAATCGAGAAATCCGAACCTTGACCGTCCATTGTCTTCACTTTTAATTCCCCACCGTGCGCCTTTACAATATCATAACTCAACGACAACCCTAGACCTGTTCCCTGGCCGGTGGGTTTTGTCGTAAAGAATGGTTGAAATATCTTGTCGAGTACCTTTTCGGGAATACCGTTGCCATTGTCTGTTATAGAAATTAACACTCTCCCGTCTGATTTCCTTGTGCTTACAGAAATCATTGGCTCGTATCCAATGCCGTTTTGTTTTTTTCTCTCGGTAACGGCATAGAACGCGTTGTTGATAAGATTGAGGATCACCCGGCCAATATCGTGACGGACGACATCGACGGGCATGATCGCGTTATCGAATTCAGTCGTTAGATTCACATTAAACGTCTTATCCTTTGCACGCCATCCATGAAAGGCCAATCGCAAGTACTCATCTGCCAGGGCATTGATGTCCGTTCGTTCCTTCGCCCCACCGCTGCTACGGCTGTGTTGTAACATTCCTTTTACAATACCATCCGCTCGTTTTCCGTGTTGGTTTATTTTTTCTTCGTTGTCCTTAATGTTCTTAAGAAGTGATTTCACATCCGAAATATTTCCTTTTTCAATTTCCTGATGAGCCTCTTCAATCAATTCGGTATTCAGCTCCGAGAAGTTGTTGACGAAATTCAGGGGATTCTGAATTTCATGGGCAATGCCGGCGGTGAGTTCACCCAATGAAGCCATCTTTTCGGATTGGATGAGCTGGGATTGGGTCGCCTTTAATTGATCATATGACTTCTCAATTTTTAGCTTGGCCAATTGTTTCATTCGATTATTTCTGAAAAGTAGAAATGCAATCACCGCTAACGTGAATAAGCTGCCAAGCATGGCATTGGTGCGTATGCGGTTGCGGTTTTCCAGTCTTGAAGCTTCAATTTCTTTTTGCTTTTCTTTTTCCTTGAAATCCAGGTTTTGAACAGCCATCGTTTTTTCCCTGTTAAACAAACTGTCTTTTAAGGCAATAGCGATCTTCAAGTATTTTAATGTGCTGTCGGATTTATTTTGTTTGTCAAAAATGTTCGCCAGCGTATAAGCTGCATTGAGCTGGCCCAATGGATAGGTCTTTCCCACTTGTTCAGCCAACGCTTTTTTAGAGTACCATATGGCTGAATCGATGGCGAATTTCTCTATTTGGACGCCGGCCATTCCGTTGTAAATATCCAGTAGGTCTATTTGTGTATTATTCTGTTCCGCAATCGTAAGCCCTTGCCGGTAAAAATACATGGCCGAGTCATACTCTTTCTTCTTTGCATATGCACTGCCTAGTACAAATAAGAGACCGCTCCATTTGTTATCAATTTTATAAGATTTGGTGGCATATAGTATCGCCGAGTCATATTGGTTGTTCTTTTCGTAAACGGACGCGATAGTACCCCATATCGTACCAAGATCATAAAGGTCCAAACCTTTGGAAAGAGCTAATGCTTTACGATAATAGATTAGAGAATTTTTATAGTCACCTAGTTCCCGATAGCACATTCCTATATTCATGTTAGAAAATGCGATTCCATGAATGTTGCCTTTTTGTTCGGCGAAAGACAATGATTTGAAAGCATACTCCAAAGCCAACGGATAATTTCCTAAGGTTGTTAAGGCGCCGCTTATTTGATGATATCCATATTCGATTCCGTTCTTATAATTCAATTGTTGTGCAAGATCCATTGCCTGCTGCGCAAAGAGAATGCTGGTGTCGGCATAAGACCAGGTATATTTGCTGCTTAATGCATAAAGCAATCTGACTTTAGTTGTATCTTCCTTAGCGGTGACCAATCTTTTCTTGAGACTATCTATGGGTAAAGAATACATGGTGTAACCATCCTGCTGTGCGACAGTAACATTCACAAGGGCCAAAAGAATAATGATAGTCTGAAGGACTTTCATTTATTGGAATTGATTGGCAATTGGATAACAAACTCACTTCCTTCTCCTTCATTCGTTTCTACTTTCAACTCGCCACCATGTGCCTTCACGATATCATAGCTCAATGACAAGCCGAGGCCGGTTCCCTGGCCTGTAGGTTTGGTGGTGAAGAATGGCTGAAAGATTTTATCCATAACCTTTTGCGGTATTCCGTTACCATTGTCTGCAATGGAAATTAATACTTTATCCCCGAAGTCTTTGGTGCTTACAGAAACTATTGGTTCGAAGTTGTTATCCGCCGTAGCGGTGGATTTTCCATGGACCGCGTAAAATGCGTTGTTAAGAAGGTTAAGAATTACACGGCCGATATCCTCGGGCACAACGTTTACCGTTTTTAATCCGTCATCATAGTCAGTTTTCAAGGTGACGTTAAAAGTTTTGTCTTTAGCGCGTAGACCAAGATAAGCGAGATTGAGATGCTCTGCAGCTAACGTATTAATGTTAGTTGGTTCTTTAATTCCGCTGCTGCTTCGACTGTGTTGCAGCATTGCCTTTACAATGGCATCCGCTCGTTTTCCATGTTGGTTTATTTTTTCTTCGTTGCCCTTAATATTTTTAAGGATTGACTTCGCGTCCGAAATATTTCCATTTTCAATTTCTTGATGAGCGTCGTCAATCAATTCAGTATTCACCTCCGAAAAATTATTGACGAAGTTTAATGGGTTTTGGATCTCATGCGCAATTCCGGCGGTGAGCTCTCCAAGTGAAGCCATCTTTTCGGACTGGATGAGCTGCGCCTGCGCCGCCTTAAGGTTTGCCATGGCTTCCTCAATCTCTTTTTTCTGTCCTTGCAGGACCGTGTTCGATTTTTGTCGTTGACGGCTAATCCTCCACAAGAAGATCGCAATGATCGCGACTATTAGGAAGCCCGTTATCAATGCATACTTCTGCAACTTGTTTTGGAAAGCGGCTTCAGTTTCCATGATTTCTCTTTGCCGGAGGGTCTCGTCGAATTCGATGTTTTGAAACTCTTGTGCCTGCTTGGTATTGAAGTTCCTGGCATTCATTTCATTGACCAGGTCGATGTATTTTATGGTGCTGTCAGGGTTGTGAGTGGTCCTGTAATACGAGGCCAGTGCCGCATAAGAGCGCTGCAACAAGTCAGGGGCGTTCATCTGCTTGGCCATCGCCAGCCCCTCCCCTCCAAAGTAGAGGCTGGAGTCGAGTAAGTTCCTCTTGCGGTATAGATCAGAGAGCAAGAGTTCCCCTGCAATCACGCCTCTGACGTATTCTTCGGCTGCACTAACTGTGAGTGCATCTCTAATATAGTGGATAGCCCGAGAGCTATCTCCACGGGCCAGATAAGATTGGGCTAGGTTTAGGATAATTGTGGCCCGAGGTCCCTGATAATCTTCATTAGCGGTTAG
>DATHIE010000387.1:0-14699 GCA_035316905.1 Chryseolinea sp.
AAGCTCAAACGCGTCCTGCTCAAGCGTCAGCGATGCAGCATACAGGTATGTTTGAATGTGATTTGGGTCCTGGGCAATTACTTCATCAAAGAGCGTCAGGGCACTGTCGGCATCATTGAGGTAATAATAAGTTAGACCGAGGTAAGACTTCAACTCGGGTGAATCCTGGTGCTTCAATATTACCTTGATGTCCTTTTGAGCGTCCTTATAATTTTCCATCTCCATAAACACGGATGCCCGCCACTGAAGTAGTTCAAGGTTTTCAGGATGGGCCGTTATGAATTGGTTGAGATCCTTTAGCTGATCCTCATAGTTGCCCAGTTCCTGGTTAATGTAAGCACGTAATAGCTTTGCCTGGTCGTCGGGCTTCTTCTCGATATACTGATTGATGTCTTTGAGGGCCTGATCGAAACGCTCCAGGCCGTAGTAACAAAATGCGCGTTTATAGAAAACGGAAACGTCGTCGTCGCTGACGGTTTTGGATTTGTCAATGATCTTATTGTACAGGGCAAGCGCACCGGTAAAGTCCTCTTTCGCTAACAACGTGTCGGCCTGTGCCATGATATCCACATTCTTACTTTTATCCGACTGCGCTGCAAGAAATACGGGGCTTATGAGCATCAGAAGCACCGTTGTTCGCGCGAATCGTATGAAAGACAAATTGTTCATATCGATGGCCAAAAGCTTTAATTACTATTTACTATAACGCTTACGCTCGTTTTCATTTAGGTAGATCTTGCGCAACCTAATTGATTGCGGCGTCACCTCAACATACTCGTCAGACTGGATGTATTCCAAAGCTTCTTCGAGCGTATGTTTCAACGGAGGCGCTATCTTCATCTTCTCGTCGGAACCTGAAGCACGCATGTTGGTAAGCTTCTTGGTCTTTGTGACGTTGATAACCAGGTCTCCGCCACGGCTATGTTCGCCAATCACCTGACCTTCGTAAACAGGTTCACCAGGATTGATGAAGAATTTACCACGATCCTGAAGGTTATGCAAGCTGTATGCAATAGCCTCACCTTGCTCCATAACAATAAGCGAACCGTTTATACGACCGGGTATTTCTCCTTTGTATGGCTGATATTCCTTGAAACGGTGTGTAACGATAGCCTGCCCCGCAGTAACGTTGAGGAGGTAATTCCGCAACCCAAGAATCCCTCTTGATGGGATCATGAACTTCAGAATCATGCGATCGCCTTTGGGCTCCATGTTTGCCATTTCACCCTTACGTTGCGATACAGTTTCAATCGCTTTGCCGGCAACTGGCTCCGGTAAGTCTATAGTAAGCTCTTCAATGGGTTCACACCTAACCCCGTTGATCTCGCGAAAGATCACCTGAGGTTGTCCGATTTGTAGTTCATATCCCTCACGACGCATTGTTTCAATTAATACAGACAAATGGAGCACACCACGTCCATAAACGATAAAGCTATCGGCAGAACCAGTGTCGCCCAATCTTAAAGCAAGATTCTTTTCAAGCTCTTTCTCGAGGCGTTCCTTAATATGTCGCGACGTCACAAACTTTCCCTCTTTCGCATAGAAAGGAGAGTTGTTAATGGTGAAGAGCATACTCATCGTAGGCTCATCGATCGCAATAGATTTCAACGCTTCAGGATTTTCAATATTCGTGACGGTATCGCCGATTTCAAAACCCTCCAATCCAACCAGGGCGCAGATATCTCCAGCCTTCACCTCCTCGACCTTTTTCTTATCGAAACCTTCAAATATATAGACTTCTTTAACGCGCGTTTTAACAATTTTTCCATCACGCTTTACAAGTGAAACTTGTTGCCCAGGCGTTACACTTCCGCGCTGAACCCGTCCAATGGCAACGCGTCCGATATACGCCGAGTACTCCAAAGATGTTATCATCATTTGAGTTGTGCCAGAGTCCACTCTGGGCTCAGGAATGTACTGCAGAACTCCTTCTATAAGAGCATTGATATCTGTCGTTGGCGTTTTCCAGTCGGTGCTCATCCAACCTTGCTTGGCAGACCCGTAGAAAGTTGGAAAATTGAGCTGTTCTTCCGTTGCATCTAGCGTGAACATCAGTTCAAACACTTGCTCGTGGACTTCATCAGGTGTACAATTCTTCTTATCCACTTTGTTGATGACCAATATGGGCTTGAGACCTAGCTGTAACGCTTTTTGCAAAACGAAACGAGTCTGTGGCATTGGACCCTCAAAGGCGTCAACGAGGAGAAGGCATCCATCTGCCATGTTGAGTACGCGTTCTACCTCTCCCCCAAAGTCGCTGTGACCAGGAGTATCAATAACATTGATCTTATAATCCTTGTACCTAACCGATACATTCTTCGCCAGAATCGTAATTCCACGCTCGCGCTCAAGGTCATTGCTGTCCATGATGAGCTCACCGGGATTTTCGTTGTCCCTGAAAAGGTGACCGGCGTGCAAAAGTTTATCCACCAAGGTCGTTTTTCCGTGATCGACGTGGGCAATAATGGCAATGTTTCTGATCTTACTTACTTCCATAACTCCTCCAAATTCACTTTTTAATCCAAATTAGGGCGCAAAGATACTACTTTTTGGCGCCGATAGGTAGGCCAGCGAAAAGGTTTATGGATGATCTGGGTGATAAAGAGACAAATTGGGTATTCTTAAATCGCCGCGGAATTAATTCCTACAATCGCCCGTCCCGGCGGGATAATCTCAGTCTTTAACTAAAAAATCGATTGATTCTTTTGTGTCAGACTGTACTTCAAATTTTCATTGATAATTTCAGGGGATCTACAGTTTAAATCGAAGGAAAGTACCCATAGGAAGGTCCCTGCCTTGTTTTGACTTAAGAAAAAACTCTCCGTATTCCCCATCCTTGATATCAAAATGGCTTTTTGCCACATTCAAGCCAACAAGAGCTGACAATCCCACTGCGTACATGCTCAGAATGAAGAAGCCGTTCTTTTTTTCAACCAATGCGCTGCTCATCCGAATAAGCTCATCGAGTTGTTCCTGTAATGTCCATTTCTCACCTTCGGGTCCTCGCCCGTAGGGTGGCGGATCCATAATAATTCCGTTGTATTTATTACCACGTTTCTCTTCGCGTCGCACGAACTTGAATGCGTCCTCGTACACCCAACGAATATCCTTTAGGTTATTGAGCTCCATGTTGTGATTTGCCCAGTTCAGCCCGGGTCGTGATGCATCACAATGAGTCACATCGGCACCGGCGGTGCGTGCTACAACGGAAGCGGCACCGGTATACGCAAAGAGGTTGAGCACCCGCGGTCGCTGAATATCCCAATCGGTGATCGTTTTATGAATAAAATTCCAGTTGTCTCCCTGTTCTGGAAAAATCCCTACGTGACCAAATCCCGTCAATGCCAACCGTAATGTCATCCTTAGGCTATTATGTTCATACTGAACATTCCAATTTTCGGGCATACCCGGACTGCGGGACCATCCGCCTTTTACATCATCAGTAAAGCGGAACTTATCCTTTTGCTCGCGAACAAATTTGGCGTGCGCACTTTTCTTCCATTGCTCCTCGTCCAGCGACTTGTTCCATATTGCCTGTGGTTCAGGACGTATTAGAGTGTATGGTCCAAAACGTTCCAGTTTCTCAAAGTTACCTGAGTCTATCAACTCATAGTCCTTCCATGACGAGGGGTGCAATAATTTAAGGTTCAAAGGCGCTGCTCAAAGTTTGAAAGCTTAAAGTTAGAAGAAACTTAGATTTGAATAACTTTAAAGTTAAAACCAACGTCGTTCAGTAATGCATCCGCTTATTACGAGTCACCAGAATCCGAAAATAAAAAATGTACTGGCGCTGGAGAAAGCGCGCGAACGGAACCAGCAAAATGTATTTATTTTAGAAGGAATCAAAGAGTTATCCCTTGCCATCGAAGGAAGATATGTAATTGACACCGTCTTCTTTTGCCCACAAATCATCTCCGAGGAAACGATCCTGAAGGTTGTAAGAGAAGAAAACCTCTTGATACCTGTCCAACAAAACGTATTTGAAAAGATTGCTTATCGAGACAGTACTGGAGGGATCGTTGCAATCGTTCAGCAAAAAAAACATACACTTGAAAATATCCAGCTTCGAAAAAATCCTCTGGTTTTGATTTTGGAATCAGTTGAAAAGCCCGGTAATCTTGGAGCCGTTCTCCGAACTGCCGACGCTGCCAACATAGATGCTGTCGTCATCTGTGATCCTCAAACAGATTTTTACAACCCAAATGTAATCCGGTCCAGTGTTGGCTGCATCTTCACTACACAAATAGCTTCCGCTACAAGTCACGAAACGATTGCGTGGCTAAACAAGAATGAAATCAAAATCTTTGCTACATCGCTTGAATCTTCCACACCTTATCATAAGATAGATTTTAGGGACCCCTCCGCGATCATCATGGGAACTGAATCCACCGGTTTGTCCGATACGTGGATCCGTGCTGCAACCAGTTCTGTTATTATACCTATGCGTGGAAAAATTGATTCAATAAATGTTTCGAATGCCGCCGCCGTGCTCGTATTCGAAGCCTGCAGACAAAGAGGATTTACTATTTGAACGTTAATATTTTATTGAGTTTTTACCTCCTTACAGCTACAAAAAACCTAAATTTAGATCCAGAGCCTCAAAAAGTCCGAGTGGAAAAAATTCCATTGAAAAAGAAAGCTGGCAAGGAGGATATTTTCCTCAATGCTCTTGCGGAAGCGTATAGGCTCCAGGAGTCCATCATCAATACTACTGAGCTCTCCATTATCTCTACCACACCTGACGGACTGATCACCAGTTTCAACAAAGCTGCAGAAAAACTTACTGGCTACACTGCGGAGGAGATGATCGGCAAGGCATCACCGATTCTTCTGCATGACAAAATAGAACTTATTGAACGTGCTGAAGCCCTGTCGGCAGAATTGGGAACTGAGGTTGAGCCAAACTTCAACGTATTCACTGTTAAAGCAAGAGCGAACAAAGTTGCCGACCGTCAAGAGTGCACATATATCAGAAAAGATGGAACACGATTTCCAGTCCTACTTTCAATTACCGCACTGTGGGACGATAATCAAAAGCTGATCGGATATGCAGGCATAGCAACCGATATAACTGAGTCAAAAATTGCCGAAAAAAAATTACGCGACTCAGAGTCACACCTCCAGGCATTATTGAATTCCATTGATGATATCGCAGTGGAGGTTAGCAAGGATGGTGTCTATACAAATATTTGGACCAAGAAAGAATACCTTTTGTTTGTTACGCCACGTGAGGAGTACGTCGGTAAGAAGCTGGAAGACGTTTTGCCGAAAGATCTGTCGATTCAGTTCAGAACGGCAATTGCCAGAGTTCTGGAGACTCAACAATCGGAATTCGTAGAGTACCCTACGCGACAAGGAAGGTGGAGTTCGGCAAAGATCTCTTACATCAATGACGACAGAGTGCTGATGTTAATACGTAACATCACGGAAAAGAAAAATGCCGAAATACTGCTTGCTAAAAGTGAACAGAAATTCAGAACGCTCGCTGAAAATATACCTGGAGTAATATACTTGTGCCGCAACGATGAATCGTTTTCAATGCTGTATGTCAGTGATGGAATCAAGGATGTAACAGGCTACGAGCAGGAAGACTTTACTTCCGGCAAAATCAATTTTACTGATCTATATCATCCCGACGACCGCGATCATATTTTCCGTGATTTCGCCCTTGCTATGAACAATGGAGTAACATTTCACCTCCGCTATCGGATTCGTCATCGAAATGGCGAATGGAAATGGCTGGATGAAGTTGGCACCGGTGTTCAATCGGGAGATCAGGTTGAGTTGATCGAAGGGTTCATGAGTGACATCACCCTTCAGAAGCAGGCCGAGTCAGAATTGCAGAAAGTTGCAGAGGAAAATTATCGCTTGTTCAACAACCCGGTTACCCTTAACGTGATCGCGGGCCTCGACGGTTATTTTAAGAGACTTAATCCCACATGGACACAAGTTTTTGGATGGAGCGAAGAGGAATATCGTTCAAAGCAATTTATGGAATTCGTTCATCCCGACGACGTGGAGGCGACACGAGCTGCGGTGTCGAATCTGGAACAAGGAAATAATCTCTTGTCATTTGAAAATCACTATCGCTGCAAGGACGGAACCTATCGATGTCTGCTCTGGGCTGCAGCTGCTGATGTAAATCATCAACTCATTTACGCCTCTGCTATTGACATCACCGAGCGCAAGAAGCAGGAGCAGGAGCTGTTGCGATCAAAACAGAACATCGAGGCAATTGCGTTGAAGCTGCAGGAACAAAACCGTCAGCTTGACGAGTTTGCGCATATTATTTCGCATAACCTTCGGTCGCCAATTGGAAATATAAAAGCGCTGATAGGACTGCTTAATACAAATAGCTCAATTGTTGAGTACCAACAGATTTTCGAGAAGTTAAGTAAGGTTTCCAATAATCTGGGCGAGACAATGAATGAACTCATGGAGACTCTGAAGGTGAAGAAGCAGACAACCATCGAGCGTGTGGATACGAGGTTCAGGGAGATCTTCGACAAAGTGATTCAATCATTGGAAGGTGAACTCATTCAAACCGAAGCTGAGGTTACATTCGATTTTAACGAAGCTCCGTCCATCTACTATTCGAGATCTTACTTAGAAAGTATAGTTCAAAATCTCTTAACCAACGCATTAAAGTACCGTTCGCCGCAGCGTAAGCCGCACATACTTGTTAGCACACACCGCGATGGAACATCCACGGTTTTGCGGGTAACTGATAATGGCCTGGGAATAGACATGGCAATGTTTGGGGACAAGTTATTCGGACTTCATAAGACATTCCACGAACACAAGGACGCACGTGGTGTTGGACTCTTCCTCATAAAGACGCAGATAGAAGCGCTCAATGGTACTATCCGAGCCGAAAGTGAAGTTGATAAGGGGACAACGTTCATCATTACCTTTTGAGGCTCCGTTAATCGTTATCCGTAAATCGTCGTGTGGGATTGGGTGTGGTCCCGATAATTATCGGGACGCAGAGACGCAAGGAACGCAAGGGAACGCAAGAACCCTGCAACTTAGAGCGTATTTCCTACCCATTATACCTATACCTATACCTATACCTATACCTATTACCTTATTCCCTATTCCCCTCTCATCATTCCTCATTCCTCATTGCTCATTCATCTCTAAGCGCCTTCACCGGATTAGCGGAGGCGGCGCGAACAACGTGGAAGCTGACGGTAGCGAGTGTGATCAGGCACGCCAGCAAGGCTGAAAAGAAAAACGTCTGCCATTCATTGATGAGCTCGATGCGATACGCAAAATTCTGCAACCATGCCTCAGTAAGGTACCATGCAAATGGAAAGGATATAATCGTTCCGATTCCTACAAGAAGAAAGAATTCTTTCGAAACAAGATAGATGAGACCTCTTACGCTTGCACCAATAACTTTCCGTACACCAATCTCTTTCGTTCGCTGTTCCGTGGTAAAAGCTGACAAACCCAATAAACCGAGACAGGCGATCACAATTGTTAGTCCCGAAAACATTGTAAAGATCAAACTCCTCTTTTCGTCAGCTTTATACTGAGAGTTAAAATCCTGATCGAGAAATTCGTATTCAAAAATACTATTGGGGAAAGTCTCGTTCCATGCTTTTTCGACACTAGCAACGGACTCCTTGACGTCACCTTCAGCGGTGCGCACAAAAACATAATTTAGATCTTTCGCCGGGTAAATCAACAATGGCTCGATTGGATCATACAATGAATTCTGATGATAGTCTTTTACAATCCCGATCACCTGTGTTACAGTCGGAGTTTTATTTGACCCGCCATCGTCGAAAACAAATTTCTTTCCCAAAGGATTCGTCCACGCCATTCTTTTCACCATCGCTTCATTCACCAATACGGCGTACGTAGTATCCGAAGGCACATCACGTGAAAAATCGCGACCTTGAACGATCGTCATCGCCATAGTCTTTATGAAATCAAAATCAGCTGCGTAAAGGTCTACCCCACGATCCGATAATTTTCCTTCTTCATCTTCGACCTTGATCAAATTCTTGCTTATCCCCTGGCCCGGAGAAGTATTTGCCATACCGACATTCGTAACAATTGGAATTTGCTTCAGGCGTTCTGCAAGCACTGAAGATTTATCCCGCATCTCCTTTTCGCTGAGGTCTAACCTGATAACCCTTGCCTTATCAAATCCCAGATCCTTGTTCCTGATGTACTTTAACTGCTCGAACACAAGCATCGTACAAATGAGCATGAAAATGGAAATACCGAATTGAAAGACCACGAGCACCTTCCTGAAAATAACACTACCCCCTCTTGCTGCCATCTTTCCCTTCAAAACACTAACAGGGTTAAACCCAGAAAGATAAAACGCGGGGTAACTTCCACCGACGATACCTACAAAGATGACGATTCCAATAAGGCTGAATAAGACCATTGGCTGCAAAACATAAGAAAAAGGAAGTTCTTTATTTGCTAGCGTATTAAAACCAGGCAACAGCGCATAGATCAGGACGACCGCGAAGACGAGCGATATACACGCAATTACAATGGATTCGGTCATGAACTGCGTAATCAGTTGTCTACGTTGCGAACCCATTACTTTTCGCAAACCGACCTCTTTAGAACGGTTTGCAGATCGCGCTGTGGCGAGATTCATGTAGTTAATACACGCTATAATCAGCATGAAGGTCGCGATCACTGCGAAGATATAGATGTATGTGATGTCACCACCTGCTTCTGCTTCGTCCTGGATCTTTGAATGTAAATGGATTTCAGTTATCGGTTGAAGCACATATGTTATCTTGATATTGAACTGATCAAATATCGTATTCACTTTTTCTTTGATAATCTTATCAAGACTTCCATACATTTTGCTAAGGTCGTACCCACTTGGCAGCTGAATGTATGTGAACACTCCGAAACTACCCCAGCTTCCCTGATAACCAGGTTGTGATCTTCTGGAAATCAATGCGGAAAAGCGAAAATGAGAATTGAGAGGAACATCTTTCAAGACCGCTGTCACTTTATGCTCTTCGCCCTGTTGATTTTGCAACGATTGGCCCAGTGCCTGCTCTGCTCCCCCGAAATATTTTATTGCAACTTTTTCAGTGAGCACTATCGAAAACGGATTATCCAACGCGGTCGCTGGATCACCTGAAATGAACTCGTAAGTGAACATGTCGAACACCGTCGAATCGGCCAGAAAAAAATCTGTTTCATAAAATTGTTTGTCGCCATTCTTATATAATGTTCTGTTAAGCCCAAAAAATCTAACTGCATTCGACACTTCCGGGTAGTTGTCGCGTAGTTCATCAGCAAGCGGGATTTGTGCAACGGCCCACACAAACGCATTGTCGGGTTCTCTAATATCCGAAACCACCCGGTAAATATTGTCCGCATTCTTATGATATCGGTCATAGCTGAGCTCGTCAAGGATGTACATCAACAGGAACACGCTGCATGTTATCCCGATTGTAAGTCCCACGATGTTGATCGCACTGTAAATCTTCTCCTTCACAATATTTCTGAAGGCAATTTTGATGAGGTTCTTAAGCATGGGCAAATAAGGTTATGCTCCTAGGATGAAGGAGGTACTGGGAAAGTTTACTCACCAAGTTCGAAAAGGTTAGCGACTTATGTCAAATAATTTTGGCTGGCGATATTTCAGGAAGGACGGCGACTGGGATTAACATCGAACTTTGGGTTTCATACCCCAATTAGCGTGTCATTTTCAAAAGCCTTCAACGGTCCAGATAAAATGGAAAAGCTTTACACCATCTTTCTTCAGCTTTGAAGTGACAATGTTATAAAAAATACACCACCCTTTGCTGCGCGTCGGTTGGCAAAGCGCAGAAAAATGCTGGTTCCAAGCGCTTGTATTTTTGCGCTTAAAAGTCGAAACACGCCTAAATCTAAGCCCACACTTTCCTACAAGCACGGATTCCTCTTCCTCATCCCTCATTCCTCATTGCTCATTGCTCAAAAGCCTTCGTCTTTTGGCTCCCATAACTCAATTTTATTTCCTTCAGGGTCCATTATCCATCCAAACTTACCATAAGGCAAGTCTTCTACTTTGTCAATGACAGTCACTCCCTCATCACGAAGTACTTTCAACAGTTCGACGAGATTTTCAACACGATAATTAAACATATACGATTTGGTGCTTGGATTGAAGTACGTCGTGTCCTTTTCGAAAGGGCTCCATGCCGTTCGTGCCTGTGCTTTTGCTTCAGGATTATTTGGATCTATCCACAAAAATGTGCTGCCCCAGTCCTCCATATCGAGACCGAGATGCTTTCCATACCATTCTCTTAGTTTCTTTGGCTCTTCCGACTTGAAGAAGACACCACCTAATCCAGTAACTCGTTTCATTGTTTTATAAGATTATATCCGGTAATAAGTAAACTCAGGTCACAATGTCCACTACGAACCACAAAGGACACTACGCAGTTTTGGCGTTTCAAGCGTAGTGATCTCCCGATAGCTATCGGGAGTGCCTACTTTGTGCTCGTAGTGACCCTGCATTTCGATTTACACTACTAATGTCAGGCAGGAAGTACCTGTTTTTTTCGAAGGATCGCTGCGCTGACGATCGTAATAATGATGCCCACCGGAATAATTTCCATGAGCGTCAATGCAAAACGCAACAACGGATTCTTATACCATGCCTTCCACGTCTCGATCTGCCGGAGCGCTGCATCGAGCTCGGCTTCATTGCCCGCGTCATTTTTTGCGTTATCGATAAAATGCTGCCACATCCTTTCAGTAAAATCCGGCGGTAAGAAATTAAAAGACACCTGCCACGCTAATACATACATCACTGAACCGATGAGGGTGATCATGAGTCCAATCTTCACTCCTTGCCAAAAGCTGATTGAACCATTAAATTGATAGTCCCGACAAGACTTGATCCCAAAAAAGATCATTGACAAGGCTATTACGATGGTCGTATAGCCCACGACCTCGCTATTGTCGAAGTTCAATATTCCACGATTCCACAGCGGTACACTTCCGAGGATCATTACAGAAACAATCGCACCCGCGATCAGTCCGTAGGTCAGAATAATTTTTTGCATACGTTTTATTTTTTGCTCAAAACAAACCAACCTGAGCCGGCGAACCTTCACCCGAAAGGATGATTTGAATAAGATTCAGACAAAATCCCTCTTAAGTATTAGGGAATAAGCTGTAGTTCCTTGGCCCTTTGAACGGCCTGCGTCCTGCGTTTCGCGCCTAGCTTTAGATAAAGGCTGGAAGAATGGGTCTTCACGGTGTTCAGCGAAAGCAGCAATTTGTCGGCGATTTGCTGGTTGGTGTCGCCCTTTGAAATTAAGGACAGAACTTCGTACTCACGTTTGCTGATCCCGGTCAGCTTTAGTGACATCTCATTGGCATTAAATGCCGTAATAGTGGACCTTCTTCTTTTCCCGACAAGTTGCAGGCCAATCCATGCACCTAGTGCCGCAAAGAACAATGCACTCAGTGAAATATAAAACCCGACACTTAGCTCATGAACGTAATAACGGTATTCAATCAGTTTGAGCAGATAAACAAGGAGCGCGAGTGAAATCCCATAAATAATTACAGATTTTTTCAAGAGTCATGAGTTTTGTATACCCACTACTGAGAGGTAATCGTCGTCACGCGGCAGATATATTCATTTTTGCGTCATAGACCTTAACGCCTGGAATGAACGTAACGAATTTACAGTCCCACTCAGCGACATACGCCAGTTGTTCTACGATCTCATCTCTCAGATTCCACGGCAGAATAATAATATAGTCCGGCTTGTATTGTTTGATCTTGCTTTCGTCGTAGACCGGAATATGGCTGCCTGGCAGGTACTTGCCCTGTTTGGAAGGTGCCGCATCGACGACAAACTTTATAAGGTCATCACCTTTGATGCCTGCGTAGTTCAACAAAGTATTTCCCTTTGCCGCAGCACCATAACCTATTACTTTCTGACCGCTCTTATGTTTTTCCAGGAGAAAGGCAAGCATATCATTCTTGACCTCGTCGACTCTGAATTGAAAGTTCCGGTAGTATTCACTAGAAGTGATACCTGCCGCTGCTTCTTTCGCCAGCATTGCGTTGACGCTGGGCATTACTTTTTTCTCCGTGTCTTTTCGGTGCTTCGCGAATATCCTCAACGATCCTCCGTGTGTCGGCATCTCCTGGACGTCGAACATCTCCAGCGCGTGGGATTCGAACACTGTTTTTACAGTGGTGAAGGACAAATAGGAATAGTGTTCATGATAAATGGTATCGAACTGGCAATCTTCAACGAGACGGAGGATGTGGGGAAACTCCATTGTTATAACACCATCCCGCCTCAGCGCGATCTTGAGACCTTCCACAAAATCATCGATATCAGGAACGTGCGCCAACACATTGTTCCCTATGAGGAGGTTGCCTTTTTGGCCCTGCAGTTTCAACTTTTTAGCAAACTCAGATCCAAAATATTCAGTAATAGTGGGAATACCTTTCAGGATAGCGACGTTGGCAGTATTCTTCGTCGGTTCAATACCAAGCACAGGAACAGCACGATCGCGAAAGTGTTGTAACAGGTAGCCGTCGTTCGAAGCAATTTCTATCACCAGGGAGTTTTCATTGTACTTAAAGCGTTCGATCATGTCTTCAACATAATGGCGAGCATGCTGTACCCAACTTTTGGAGTACGATGAAAAGTAGACATAGTCGCTGTTAAAGATGTCTTCCGCCTTTTTGTACTCGTCTACCTGAACCAAATAACATTTACTACACGCGTAAATTGTCAGCGGATAGTATGTTTCCGGTTCGTTTAATTGTTCAAGTGAAAGAAATGAATTGGAAGGAGGGCAATTTACCAAATCTACAAACTTGTGCGTCAGTGGCTCTTTGCAAAAGCGACAGTTCATACAGTTAGATTAAAGTTGATCAAATATCGAAACTTTTTATAAGTCTGTCATGCTAACACGGGAAGAAATTTTCTATTGAAAGAATGACAAAAAAAGCCACCTGCTTGCCGCAGCGTTTACGTTCAACTCACGCTTTGCGGAGAAAAAATCAATTTTAATTTGCCCAACCGTCGCGGTCGAGACTCCTGTACTGAATTGCCTCTGCCAAATGTTCAGCTTTTATCTGCTCCGAACCGCATAGATCCGCCACCGTTCGGGAAACCTTCAGGATTCTGTCGTACGCCCGACCTGAAAGACCGATCCGTTCCATTGCGGTTTTAAGAAGTCCTCTTCCCGCATCGTCGACATAACAGATTTCTTTCACCATGTTTGATGGCATCATTGCATTACAATAGATGGATTCTTCGTTTCGAAACCTGTCGGCCTGAATTTCCCTTGCTTTAACCACTCTCTCCCGAATCTCTGCACTGGTTTCCGTCTTGCGGTTTGCTGTCATCTCGTCAAAGCTCACCGGAACAACCTCCACATGAAGATCGATCCGGTCCAATAGCGGTCCGCTGATCCTGCTCAAGTACCTCTGAACTATTCCTGGCCCACAGACACATGCTTTTTCCGGGTGATTGAAGTATCCGCACGGGCACGGGTTCATACTGGCGATAAGCATAAAATTTGCCGGGTACTCGATGGACACCCTGGCGCGTGAAATTGTAACACGACGTTCTTCCATCGGCTGACGCATTACTTCTAAAACGCTGCGCTTAAATTCTGGCAGCTCATCCAGGAACAGCACACCGTTGTTGGCGAGCGATATTTCACCAGGTTGCGGATTTCCTCCGCCGCCTACGAGTGCAACATCTGAAATAGTATGATGCGGCGCCCGGAATGGTCGTGTAGTAAGAAGCGATGCATGGCGCCCAAGTCTTCCCGCTACCGAATGTATCTTGGTAGTCTCCAACGCCTCGTTTAGCGTCAATGGTGGAAGTATTGTGGGCAACCGTTTTGCAAGCATGGTCTTTCCCGCACCGGGTGGTCCGATCATGATTACATTATGTCCACCGGCAGCGGCGATTTCCAACGCCCTCTTGATATTTTCCTGACCTTGTACGTCTTTGAAATCGGTATCGTAAAAATTGAGTTTTGTTGCAAATACTTCCTTCGCATCGACGTGAACGGACTCGATCGAAATTTTTTCTTCAAGAAATTCCACTGCCTCCCGTAGCGTCTTCACTGGATACACGCCAAGGTCGCTGACGATGCCGGCTTCACGAGCATTGTCGGATGGAAGGACAAATCCCTTGAAGTGTTCCCTTTTTGCCTGGATAGCTATTGGAAGCACACCACGAATCGGCCTCAATTTTCCATCGAGTGCAAGTTCTCCCATCACAACAAATTGTTCGAGCTTGTCGGTGATCAATTGACCGGATGCGCGTAATACGCTAAGAGCAATCGACAGGTCATAGGCTGAGCCTTCCTTGCGAATATCCGCGGGAGCGAGGTTTACAACGGTTTTGTTACGGGGCATGAAATACCCGGAACTTTTGAGCGCGGCCTCGACGCGATGCTGACTTTCCTTGATTGCGTTATCGGGGAGGCCACTCATGAAAAACTTGGTTCCCTGGCCCACACTAACTTCAACCATAATCGTCCGGGCATCCACCCCGTGAACGGCGCCGCCAAATGTCTTAGCGACCATACAACATTATAAAATCTAACTAGTTCTTGGGAGCACTCTTAGCAGCAGCACTTTTGGCAGCCTCTGCTTTAGCTATCTCCTGGAGATCGAAAAGTTTTGCCTTCAACGTATTAAGCTCGTGCGTGAGCGCGGCTTTT
>DATHIE010000388.1:0-5928 GCA_035316905.1 Chryseolinea sp.
TTCAAATTGAGAGGGAGTTTTACACTCCTAATTATGACGTAGAAAAACCGGAACACATTAAGCCTGACAAACGCACAACGCTCTTCTGGGCGCCACTCATTCGAACCGACTCTTCCGGCCGCGCAACAGTTTCGTTTTATAATCACGATCTGGAGACTTCTGTCACGGCCATTGCGGAAGGCATTTCCAGTACCGGAAAATCGGGAGCGACAACATTTAGATATACGATCAGAAAAAAGTAATATCTCTCGAATATTTCAACACTCAGGAATTTTCTGCGGCCAATCACCTTATACCTTATACCCTATACCTTCCTGAGTCTTGAATGTTCTTAGTCGGAGTCAGTAGGTATCTAAAAACACTCAACCTTCAACAATCAATAAATCAACACTCAAGTATTTTCTACACATCATCGATGTCACTATAAATTATTAAATTAGTATAGACACTATCTCCTACAACTAAATTCTAAATTCTAAATTCTAAATTCTAAATTCTAAATTCTAAATTCTAAATTCTAACTTCTAACTTCTAACTACTGACCATTGAAAACCATAATTTTCCACAGTTTGCAAATAGCTCTTACCGTGTCCTGTGTATTCTCATGCACAAACAAGAAGAATCAGGTACAGCTCGAAAACGAGCTAAAATCCCTCGACCTTAACCGGGGTGATATTGCTTTATGCGGTTCGGAGAATGGTAAATTTGGGACCGTAGAGTTTAGTCTTTCCTGCTCGGAGAAAGTAAGAGCAAATTTTGATCTCGCCACTGCGTTGCTTCATTCCTTCGAATACCCGGAAGCTGAAAAAGTATTTGCGAAAGTCATCGATGAAGATCCTAATTGTATAATGGCCTATTGGGGTGCAGCCATGTGCAACTTTCATCCACTTTGGGAAATCCCCAGTGAAAAGGACTTACAAAAGGGCGCCAGGATTGTTGCGTTAGCGCGTTCATTGACTGAAGACAAAACATCGAGAGAATCCGACTACCTGGAAGCCATTGCCACAATATATGATCAATGGGACACACTTGATCATCGCACCAGGGTACTAAAGTTCGAAAAAGCATCAGAGAAAGTTTATTTAAAATATCCAACTGATAATGAAGCGGCTATTTTTTATGCACTTGCCCTTCGTGCGGCAGCAGAACCCAAGGATAAAACGTTTGTAAAGCAGAGAAAGGCAGGGGAAATTCTGAACGCACTTTTTGCAAAACAACCAAATCATCCTGGAATTGCACATTACATTATTCATACGTTCGACTATCCTGAACTTGCAGAGCTGGGATTACCTGCAGCACGAAAGTATGCATCGATAGCGGCCACCTCTGCTCATGCACAACATATGCCCTCGCACATCTTTACTCGTCTTGGACTTTGGGATGAATCGATACAATCAAATATTAATTCCATGTCGGCTGCGCAATGTTATGCAGAGAGTATGGGAATCAAGGGCCATTGGTCGGAGGAACTTCACGGACTGGATTATTTAGTGTATGCCTATTTGCAAAAAGGAGATGTTAATAAAGTGACTGAACAAATGGAATACTTCAAAACCATTAACGAGGTATATCCTTACGACTTTAGGGATGCGTATTCCCTTGCTTCCATACCTACCCGGTATGCGTTGGAGCGTAAAAATTGGGGAGAAGCCGCCCAACTGGAATTGCGTGACGACGATTTTCCATGGGAGAAATTTCTTTGGGAAAAAGCAAATGTAAATTTTGGAAGATTGCTTGGTGCAGTTCATAGTAAGCAACTTACAGTTGCTAAGACTGAATTAGAACAATTGCAAATCATTCATGACAAACTGAAGGAGTCAAAAGAAAATTATAAAGCGAATCTTGTACTCATTCAAATTAAAGCCGCAGATGGTTGGATTAAACTATACGAAGGCCATAAGGCTGAAGCATTGACTCTTATGAAAGCTGCCGCAGACATGGAAGATGCGACCGAGAAACATCCGGTTACTCCCGGAGAAGTAATTCCAGCCCGAGAGTTATTAGGTGACATGTATTTAGAAATAAACGAGTCAGCAAAAGCATTGGAGGCCTATCGGGAAGACCTGAAAAGACACCCAAACCGTTTTAATGGATTATATGGAGCGGGGCTGGCCGCACAAAAATCAGGCAACGTCAAAGAAGCGATAGATTATTACAACCAACTACTTTCAGTTGCATCAAATAGTAGCAGACCTGAATTGATCTTGGTTAAATCTTTCTTAAAAGATAATACTTGAACAGGAAGAACTTACAGTAATTACGTTTATGGATAATAAATTTCAAGTATGAGTATAGTTAAACTTTTATTCTTCAATCGCATAACCAAATCGTATTTAGCTCTGGCTTCTAAGTACTTTAGACCAAACAAGCGCTTGCAGTCGATGGCAACCGAATTACTTTATGCTCTTTCGGTCTTTGTTCCTTTGATCTTGGTTAAGATGGTTATAAGCATTTTCTCGCCATGGCAGTCATTTCAGCCTTATTGGACATTCAATAATCTTCTATTTTCAGCACTGCCATTCGGTCTATTAACTTTTATCATACTAAACAAGGATTTTTACAACGGCCAAAGTGTCGTTCATAGAATTTTGGGATACAAGGTCGTCCAAGTCAGGACCCTTAACACCGCCTCGATCCTTCAATGTATGCTAAGAAATATTACTATGCCGATCTGGCCCATTGAGGGGTTGGTTGTTTTGATCTCCCCTAAAAGACGCCTTGGTGATTTTATTGCAGGGACAAAACTAATCGAGGTTCAAAAATCAAACCCAGAAGAAATTCTCAAAGAGGTTTCTGGCCAACGGCAAGGGTCGGCCATACTTTTAACAATCGTTATTTCATGTTTCATTATAGTCGGATACAGCATACTTTTCGATCCTCAAAATAAGTTCTGGTAAGACAACAAACGCAGCTAATCGCGATTAAGAAATTCAGATATATGTCGGGCATCGTCAACTTCGAAACCTTTCTATTAGCGGGCATTCTGCTGAACCTAACACCTGGAAATGACACCATTTTCATTCTGACGAAAAGTATTGCCCATGGTAAGAAAGCGGGAATTGTCTCGGCCTTAGGGATAGGAACAGGAAATATTGTTCACACAACGATAGCTGCGTTAGGTCTTTCAATTGTTATTGCAAAGTCACCGCTGCTATTTAATATCATCAAATATGCCGGAGCCGCCTATCTGATTTATATGGGTATTAAAATGCTGATCGACAAATCGCAATTGAGCACCGATTCATCCAACGGCAACGAAAGCAACTACCTGAGAATATATAGAGATGGGATCGTCACCAACGTCTTAAACCCAAAGGTGTCGCTGTTTTACCTGGCATTTCTTCCGCAGTTTATAGATCCATCAGCGGTTAATACGGTTTTGCCTTTTCTAATTCTTGGTTTCACCTTCGTTACAACCGGCACAATTTGGTGTTTGACGCTGGCCACTTTCTCGTCAGCAATATTTGCGGGGCTTAAGAATAACAAAAGGATGTCCGTGTACATAAATAGAATTTGCGGACTTACGCTGGTTGGGCTTGGTGTGAAGGTGGCGTTGACGAAGAGGGTTTAGCTCTTGGGCGACCATTGTGCAAAAAATAAAATGCACCACGATACTTATCGGGGGCAAAGGCCGCTAAGTTTAACCGCAAAGGCCGCGGAAGCACTATTTGAACCGCCGGATTGAAACTCCTTGGCGACCTTTAGGAATTCACCCCGATAAGTATCGGGGCGGCCTTTGCGTGAAATGCATTTGGTCGTTGTGCACCTCCAAGCTGGTATCAGGTATGGACTAAGCGAGAGGCCCTCTGACTAAATGAACGACGCTATTGTAAGCGCAACTCTGAGCTATAGGCATTGAAGGTTCTTAGCGACCTTTGCGAATTCACTTTTGCGGCCTCTGCGTGAAATGCATTTTGATTTTTTTGCACTACCAAGATCTTGCAATGACAAATAATAAAATGTAACAATATCAAAAGCCCATCGTCTTATGCTTGATCACTCAGAAAACACCGATTCAATGAAAAAGACAGCTAGAATAGCCGGTGCGTTATACCTCATTGTGGTTCTGACTGGCATTTTTCACTTGCTGTATGTGCCTTCACAGCTATCAGGCGCGGGTGATCCTTCCGTAACAATCAGTAACATCATCGCCCATGAAACCCTTTTCCGGCTCAGCATTCTGGCTGGGATACTTTGTTATACTGCCTTTTTGCTCCTGCCCTTGCCATTATATAAGCTGCTCAGTCCGACCGATAAGACCCATGCGGTAATGATGGTAGCATTGGCGGCGGTGAGTGTCCCCATATCGCTGGTCAACATGCTCAACAAATTTGCTGTGCTGACACTGATCAAAGCCAACTATTTAACGGGATTGGAACCCGGGGCACTGCAAGCCCAGATCTCCTTGCACCTGGAGTACTATCGCAATGGAAATGAAGTTGCTTCCATCTTTTGGGGACTCTGGTTATTTCCATTTGGATACCTGGTATTCAAATCCGGTTTTCTGCCCAGGGTCTTAGGGATCTTCTTAATGGTGGGGTGTGTTGGATATATTATTGATTTTATCGGTAGCTTTCTTTTCTCAACATACAATGAGACCATAATACCTACCTTGTTAACTATACCAGGAAGCATTGGCGAAATCGGAATCTGCCTGTGGTTGTTGATTGTTGGAATAAAGAATAAACCCGCGCCATGGCAAACACAAACCAGTTAGAGGACTTCAAAATAAATGTGAAGTTCAAACTTTCGGCATTATGGACAGCCGTAATGTTTTGTTACATCTATGGAGACTATTTTTCACTTTATGTCCCGGGACAGATTGAAGACTTTATAAACGGAAAAACCCTGCTTATCAGCCCTTTAAAATTGCTGGCAGCATCAGTATTAATGACTATTCCTCCATTGATGATTTTTTTATCACTCACGCTAAAGCCTTCTATTAATCGATGGTCAAATGTGATCTTCGGGACAATTTACACTATCATAATGATGCTGATAGCACTTGATTCACTTCAGCCCTGGTGGGCTTTTATGGTGTTTTTTGCAATCGTTGAAATTATGATTACCTCGGCAATTGTACGGTTTGCATGGAAATGGCCTAAACAAGGCAGTTCGGTCCAATAAGAACCTACAGACTAGTTCGTCACCACGGAAGGTTTTTCGTGAGACTATTTGGTCGACGGTCAGAAATGCTCGACAATCGATTTCCTGAATTGAAGCGGCGTGACGCCATATGCTTGCTTAAAAACTCTGATAAAATGAGAAGCGTTTTCGAAGCCGGTTTCAAATACCAATTCATTAATATTTTTATCAGTTACTTCTAAAAGGTATTTTGCATGTTCCAATCTTCGTTTCAGAAGCCATTTGCCAGGTGTGCAATTAAATGTTTGAATAAAATCCTTTTTGAATGATGTAATGCTCCTACCAGTCAGGCATGCAAATTCCTCAAGCTTCAAGTTGTACATGAAATTAGATTCCATGATTTCTCTTATGGAACTCCTGCTTCCATCACACAATGATTTCAAATAACCACAAAGCGGCTCATTGCGGGGAGATAACAAAAGATCGAGGATTAGTTCTTTGAATTTTATCTCCAATAAATTCCCGGGAGGTGGTTCTTCTTTAGCAAAATAAGAAAGTACGGAAGGAAAGTAAGCAGACAACACTTCATCCAGGTAGAGATTTATAACTGTATCTGTGTTTTCGACGGTGCCTGTTGGAATACGGGCAGAACTCTCTTTAATTACCTTGCTGATGAAGTCATCAGGCACAAAAATCATCAACGAGCAAAACCCCTCCTCAAAAAACTGGTGAATAATGTTCGCTCCTTTTTTTACAAAGATCGCCTCCCCTTCTCCAATACAGTATTGTGCACGAGAGCTCTGCCACATTTTCTTGCCTCGCACTACGTACAAAAAATAGTTA
>DATHIE010000389.1:0-7577 GCA_035316905.1 Chryseolinea sp.
CTCGTTTCGATATAATTTATCTCCTGACAGAGGGTCGCTTTGAAAGCGCAGCATCGAAGGTCCGTAGGAACGTGGGGTATGGACGGCGTGATTGGCAAGATACATATCCAGGTCGCCATCATTGTCGTAATCAAAAAATGACGCTTGTGTGGAGAAACCTTTAAAGGAAAGGCCATATTCGTCTGTTTGTTCCGAAAAAGTCAGGTCGTGATTATTAATAAAGAGTTGGTTTCTACCATTGAAGTGTTTGTATGCCCCGACTCCACAAACAAAAATGTCGAGCCATCCATCTCCATTCACATCGGCCATGGTTACGCCCGTTTTCCATTCGATACCAGCTGCAACTCCTGCTCTATCTGTAATGTCCTCAAATTTAAAGTCTCCTTTATTGAGATAAAGCTTTGCCAATGATTGATTGGCCGAGAAATAAATATCCGCCAAGCCATCATTATTGATATCTCCTATCGAAACACCAGCACCGTTGTAGTAATAGAGATATTCGATGATGTTAAAGTCATCGGATTGTTTCAAATTATTTGCGAAATCGATATTAGAATGGTCTGACGTGACGTCGAAAAAAAGAGTATTCTTTTCGATTCCCTTTTCCGTTTCACAACTTATCAGGCCAAGCAAACAAGTTGGCCCCGCTACGAGGGAGACGCGCAACAATGATCTGATCACTCCT
The DNA here is from genome assembly GCA_035316905.1 of Chryseolinea sp. Taxonomy (GTDB): domain Bacteria; phylum Bacteroidota; class Bacteroidia; order Cytophagales; family Cyclobacteriaceae; genus Chryseolinea. The sequence continues at coordinate 686 of DATHIE010000389.1, forward strand.
TTATATGGGTTGTAAATGTCAGCAATGAATCGTTGTTTCGCGACACCAAAATGATGGATCGATTTCCCGATTTAACGGACACTATATCTCGGACCTCACCTTGAATTAGTATTCCGGAATCTTTCGACGCAACCGATTCAAAATTTCCTTTTCCATCACCCTTAAGGAGAAGGCCGTAACTGGCATCATATCTTCCTACCTCAGGTTTGGATTTATAAAAGTTTCCACCAAGTAGAATATCTTTCTTACCGTCGCCGGTAAAGTCTTTGATTTCCAACCCAAACAATGTCGTGAACTGACTTTCCACGGGTAAATGCTGGAGAGTGAATTTCCCCTTTCCGTCATTAAGCAAAATGCTCGATGCCAGTTCGAATGCCTCGAGCTTCACCGCCCGATCCAGATCAGCTTTTTCAAAAATATCCGACACGGTTTGGTCCTTGTAGGCGTCATACTTAAGGTATTTTTTCTTAAGAGACGGGATCTGTGTCACGAGGTCATGTCGTAAAACCAGGGGATATGATTTATCTCCAATGTACGTACACGTTATCTGTTCTATAGTACCATTTTGATCGAAATCATTTACGTACATACACACTGGCTTGTCTAGACTTGCTCTGAACCTGGAGTTCAGACCGTGATTGGCAACAACGAAATCGATGTCACCATCATCATCTATGTCGGAGGCTTCAATTCGATTCCACCAGCCGTTGCTCTTGCTTAATCCGGCTCCCTCGGTGGAATCAATTAGTTTACCGCCGTCATTAAGAAATATCTTCACGGGCATATACTCACCGATCACTACTAGGTCCTGGTCGTTGTCTGCGTCAATGTCAGTCCATGCGGCGTCGGTAATCATTCCTACGTTTTGCAACCCCGGCGCTACCTCTTTACCAACTTCAGTGAAATTGCCTTTTCCGTCATTCTTTAATATGAACCCTGTTGCGGGCATCCCATAATGAAAAGTTTGCAGACGCGTACCGACAAATAGATCCATGTCCCCATCCTTGTCGAAATCTGCAGCCTTTACTGTCGATGTACTTTCAAACGTCGAAACAGGCAGTATTTGTTTCGATTTGGTAAACGTTCCATTGCCATTGTTCAAATACAGCCTGTCAACGAGCGCAAAGGAACTGCTTGAGAACTCGTTGCCCCCACTGCACACGTATAAGTCCTGAAATCCGTCATTGTTCGCATCAAAAAAAGTCGATCCTAGATCCTCCGACCCCTTGTCCTGTTCAAATAGTTTCTCATTGGTACGCACAAAATCGCCAGCTGCAGTCTGTACAAACAAGGCTGCTGGTTGATCCTTTGCTCCTCCAATGAAAAAGTCCTGACGTCCATCGTTGTTCACGTCACCGACCGACATTCTCGGCCCCTCTGTACTAACCATGTGATAAATAAGATTATCGCGGTCGAAATCGACAAAGTCGTTTTCCTTGTGTACAAATACAGGTGGTGTTCGTGAGCTGAAGATCTGATTATGATCTTTGGCTTCCTTTTCCTCCTTGTTATTGGAGGAAGCATCAACTGCATTCTCTTGGTCAAGCTTTAGTGTCTGGTTAGTGGCAACTTTTTCGAAAGAATTTATTTTTCCGTCGGGCCACTCCACAAAGATTTGATCAACAGTGTCAATTTTTCCAAGACCTATGTTTGGGCGAGGATCCATTGAGGATTGGAAGCCCCTTATCGGCATTTGCTCCCCGTAATAAGTCTTTCCTTTAGCAGTAATGGTGATCTTCGTACCAAAGGCAAAAGTATTCTGCCCACCTCCCTTCAATTCAAACTTGAGGTAACGGTGATCCTTCTGGAATTTTTCCGTTTGGTTTTTAAAGACCGATGCAACCGAATTCACTTCACTGACAACAAGATCGAGGTCACCATCATTGTCGAGATCACCATAGGCGGATCCGTTGGAAAAATTTCTCGCTCCGAGTCCCCATTCTTCGGCTTTATTCACGAAGGTGAATCCACCTTGATTCTGAAAAGCATAGTCCGGAACAGGTGTCGATGGAATCAGCTCCACCAATTTCTTGTAATCTACCTTGTTACCGGAAAGAATAGTTTTGACTACGGCTTCATTGGAGACGTATTGAAGGTAATCTTGATTAGTAAGATCCTGAAAAATACCATTTGCAACGAAAATATCCCGGAAACCATCGTTATCCATGTCAAATAGCAACGCTCCCCAACTCCAGTCAGTAGCCTCAACGTGGGATAGGCGGCCGATCTCACTGAACGTGCCGTCCCCGTTATTTAATTGAAGCATGTTTCGGGTAAACTGATGATAATAGTCATTGTCAACGTTGTAGCGGTACCTGTTCCAGTTTTCGAAAGTTGTTACCGTTTTAAGCCTTTCATTGTCGCTGGGTAACATCTCAGTGACGAAAATATCCGGATAAGCATCGTTATTTATATCCGCAAGATCAGCACCCATCGAAGCTCCGCTTATGGATTTCATTTGTTCCGTCAGGCACTCTTTGAAAGTTCCGTTCTTATTATTGATATACAAGTAGTCGCGTTCAAAAAAATCATTGGAAATATAAATATCAGGCCAACCGTCCTTGTTTATGTCTCCAACAGTTACTCCGAGACCGAATCCTATAACACTTCCGTAAATACCTGCAGCTTCGCTTACATCTATAAAGTGGCCGCCGTCATTCCTAAACAGCTTGTCTCCACCCATCGCATCGCGTACGGGACGCTCATTTTTCTTCAAGTTGAAGCTGCCTATCGCCTGGTACGAATTATTGAGGATATAAAGATCGAGGTCATCATCATGGTCATAGTCGAAAAATACAGCGTGCGTGGTGAAGCCCTTGTCGTCTATTCCATACTTCTCAGCCTGATCTGTAAACGTCAGGTCACCATTGTTGATGAACAATTCATTCTGCTTGTTATCACCTTTGATGTCTCCAGAATTACAAACATAAATATCTATAAATCCGTCACCGTTCACATCTGCCATGCTAACTCCGGTCGACCACGCTTTAGTTCCGCTAACTCCCGCTTTGTCCGTAATGTCTTCGAACTTAAAATTGCCTTTGTTCAGATATAATCGGTTGGGCTCCATGTTGCCCGTAAAGTAAATATCAATCAGTCCATCGTTGTTTATGTCTCCAAGTCCAACTCCGCCTCCATTATAAAAATTGCGATAAGTATATATGTTGAATTTTTCATCGAATGAAAGGTTATTGGAGAACTTAACGCCGCTCTCTGAAAAAGGAACAGCAACGAACAACTTATCAGACACAACTTTCTCATCCTTGGAACAACCCAGGTAAAAGATAAAATGAATCAGAATAATTATCCTTCCTGAAAAAGAGATACAGCGTTTCATATAGGATTGCTCTTTTGGCTATCCAAGAATTCTTTTTTGATCAACTTCTCTGCGGGTATATCCGTAAGTACCACCTGGACAAACTGTTCATCTTTTACAAAAACGGTTATCCTTCGATTGCCAGTTATGGCCGCATATGCTTTACCTACTTCCGGATGTGTGGTGGTTTCGAATTCAACATTATACCACTTCTTCATTAAAGGGATTACTTTCTCTATTAATACATTTGCAGAGTAATCTTTATTCCACGGCGCCCACGCCTCATAAGTAAATGTTACCGGCATTTGGTAAATCTTGTCATTATAGAAGTATGGATAGAATCGCATGTAGACCGGATGATCCAATTCATCCTTTAGCACGTATTCTACATTCTGGTTAGTCGGACCGTGTGTGAATATCTTCTGCCGGTTCATTTCCCAGCAGAGGTCAAAAAATACCTTGCGTTCCATTCCAAAATAAAACCCAAGAAATAAACTATCATAAGGACCCTTTCCCGTTGCCGGCTGATTTCCACTACACGCCGAAAGAACAGCAACACCTATCAAAATAATACAAACCAAGTTTTTCATTTCACTCATCAATAACTATAAAAAATAACTTCATCATTGTTCCTCGCTATTAACGCGAGGTTACGTCCTTTTTGTCTGACCTTCCTGATGGATCTGATCTCACCTTTGACGGACACACCTGACACCGATGATGGCATCCATGTAAATCCGCCCTTTCCATCGCCCTTTAAATAGCTGCCATAGCTTGCGTCGTAGATACCAGTTTCAGGTTTCGCCCGGCACAAATTTCCACCCAGCAAGATATCGTTCATGCCGTCCTTATCAAAATCGTCGACCAAAATACCATACACGGGAGCAAGCTGAGTCTGCAGCGGCAATGTTACCTTATTCATCTTCTTGCCACCTTCATTCATCCACAATGCAGTCTCAAAGGAAAATGCACGGAGCACAAGCGTATTTTTCAACTGGTCCGCGGAAAAAATATCGTTGATTGTTTTGCCTTTATACTGGTCAAAGTACAGATACTTTTTTTTCAGCGAGGGTATTTGGGTAACCAGGTCAGACCGAAGAACAAAAGGGTATTCAACACCCTGATCGTAACGAGTAATAATGTGCTCCAATGTTCCATTCTTGTCGAAGTCGTTCACGTACATCGATACAGGCTCTTCCTTGCTCGCCTTGAATCTTGAATTCATCCCGTGATTGGCAGCAACCAAATCGGGAAAGCCGTCCTTGTTTACATCGGCTATTTCGAGGGCGTTATACCATCCATTGGACTTATCGAGACCATAATCCGACGAACGATCGATGAGCTTGCCCGACTCCTGAATAAAGATCTTTATCCCCAGCCATTCACCACATATGATCAGGTCAGCAAAGGTATCCTGATTGATGTCTGCCCATTTGGCGTCCGTGATGAGGCCCAGGTTCTGCAACTGCGCCGAGAGCTGAGTAGTCTGGTCGCTGAAGATACCGTTGCCATCATTCACCAGAATGTATCCGTTTCCAGGAACACCGAATTGGAAAGGTATTAATCGTACACCAACAAATAGGTCGATGTCACCATCTTTATCAAAATCATTTGGTGCCACAGAAGATGTACTTTCAAATCGTACGGACGATGGAAGCACTTGTTTACTTCTTTCAAACTGCCGACCGTTTTTATTCATGTAAAGCCGGTCCACAAGCGAATACGAGCTTGATGAAAACTCATTACTACCACTTGTCACATAAAGGTCTGTCCAGCCGTCTCCATTGGCATCAAAAAAAGCGCAGTCTGTATCCTCCGAATCTTCATCCTTATCAAAAGTCTCCTGACTTACTTTTGTAAAACCACCGCTCCTGCTTTGGACAAAAAGACTTCCTGCAAAACCTTTAGCGTTACCAAGATAAAAATCATCCAATCCATCGCGGTTAACGTCACCGACGCACGCACACGGCCCTTCATTTGAAACCATATTGAACAGCAATCGGTCGCGGTCAAAGTCCACATACTCATTTTCATGATGGACAAAATCAACACCCGGCAAGGGGCCCGCTTGCTTCAGAATGGGTTCGCCAACTGTATGACCGCTTTTAAATTCCTCTGAATCGGCTTGTTCGATCGTTACAATTTGGTCGGCCTTCACCTGTCTCAGTTGACTTTTACTTTCATTTCCATCCAGCCATCGGACCGTGATGGAATCAATCATGGTGTGCGCGCCTATTCCGAACAACAGCTTGCTATCCACCGTCGACATAAAGCCACGCATGGGTGACACCTCCTGATAGTATGTATCCTCGCCACATCGTATTGTCACTTTGGCTCCAAGACCAAACAGATTCTTTCCACGTCCTTTGAGAACAACGGAAATAGAATGTTCATTCGGTAATAGCTGCTTCGCGCGGTTTTCGTAAACTCCAGAGGGTTCATTCACATTATTAAGGATCAGATCAAGGTCCCCGTCATTATCGAGATCGCCATAAGCCGAGCCGTTGGAATGGGTGGGCGCCTCGAATCCCCAATCTGTCGCCTTATTGACAAACGTCAGATTCTTCTGATTCTCGAATGCGTAGTTCTGAATTTTATTGGAGGGAATTGAATCGATGAGGCGGGTTATCACATTCCCGCCTTTTGCAATGGATTGCCTGATGAACTCAGGGTTGGCTGTAAAGTTAACGTAGTCCTGATCGAGGAGATCTTTGTATATGCCATTTGCTACGAAGATGTCTTTCCATCCATCGTTATTCATGTCAAAGATCAACGCACCCCAACTCCAGTCGGTGGCGTGAACGCCGGCCAACCGGCTGATCTCGCTGAACGTGCCATTGCCATTATTAAGCTGCAAAACGTTACGACTGAATTGATTATAATAACCGGACTTGACGCTTAGCATCCTTCGATCATAACTTTCAAATTGGGACGTTGTTTTCAGTCGGTCATCGTGTTCGGGTAGCATCTCAGTAACATAGATCTCCGGAAATGCGTCGTTGTTAATGTCAGCCATGTCAGCACCCATTGAACCGAGACTGATTTCCCGCATAAAATCCTCCAGCGATTCCGTGAATGTTCCATTCTTGTTATTGATGTACAGGTAATCTTTTTCAAAAAAATCATTCGATACAAAAAGATCCTGCCATCCATCAAGATTCACGTCGCCGATCGTTACTCCAAGACCAAAACCAATTATGCTCGAATAAATTCCTGCTTCCTGAGTTACGTCCACGTACTTTCCATTATCGTTCCTCAGAAGCTTATTACCGCCATTTGGGTCCGGAGTATCTCTCTGGTTTTCCCGAAGATCAAATCCTCCGACGGGCCTGAAAGAATTGTTCAATAAATAAGAGTCGAGATCGCCATCTTTATCGTAATCAAAAAAAGCGGCGTGGGTAGAGAGTCCTTCGAACGCCAATCCATACTCTTTGGCCTTTTCACTGAAGGTCAAATCACCGTTGTTGATGAATAATTCGTTGTGTCTTCGATTTCCACCTGGTGGACCTGACTTGCAGATATAGATGTCAAGATAACTATCCCCATTGATGTCAGCTATGCTTACGCCTGTTGTCC
>DATHIE010000390.1:0-7932 GCA_035316905.1 Chryseolinea sp.
GGATCAGGCTGACGCTGTGAAAATGCGAAATGAGTACAGGTGGAAAAATCTTTTCAAAGAAGCGTGGGTATTCAAGATGGAATGAGGTGATTGGGAGATAGGGAAATAAGGAAATAAGGAGATAAGAAGATGAGGGGATAAGGAGATTGGAAAATTAGGAAAAATTTAGAATTGGTTTGTTTGTGTTCTATAAAGAAAAGAGGTTGCTACATCGGCAACCTCTTTCTATTTGTTGATTTCGAGAATTGGTGATTTGATCTATATTTCTGTTGAACCCCGTTGGGGTTCGGGCGGATGGCTTACTGCTGTAACCCGGCATTTCATGCCGGGCTATTAGCTTGAATCCCTTCGGGATTCGCTGTCCTTAGGCTTTTCTTTTATGAAGATCATTCGTTGAATTATCTCTTCATTAATGCCACATACTATCTCTTCAATCCTCATTCTTCATTTCCTCACCTTCTCAACCCCTCACACCGGATACTTCCATTCGCCGCGATAAGCGCGACTAAGGAGTTTGTTCGCCTCCGGGTCGTTCTTAACTAAACCCTTGACCCCATCCCATTCCACGGACCTGCCCAACTTCCAGCTCAACATTCCCAGCAAACTCATGTTGGTCGAACGCTGTCCGATCTCAATATCGCAAATGGGCAACGTGTTTGTTTTAATAGAGCTAAGGAAGTTTGCCCAAAGCGTGGCGATGTTCTGCTGATCGGGCTCATCAAGCTTTGGGTCCTGGTGGATTGATGGCTTCTTGTCATCAGCAGGGTAAAACGTCCAGCCGTCAAGCCAGCCCATGTGGAACGTTCCTTCGGTGCCGTAGAAGTAACATCCAAGGTTGGTCTTTTCCGCATTGTTGGCCGCATACTGACGATGTTCCCACGTCGCGGTAAACGACTCAAACTCCCAGATCACGTTCTGAGTGTCTGGTGCGTCAGTGTTGTCCTGACGTATAAAACGATTTGCTGTTGAATATACTTTCTTCGGATATTTTTCTTCTGTCCACCAAAGTATCTGGTCCATCCAATGGATACCCCAGTCGCCGAGTTGACCGTTCGCATAATCGAGATAACCTCTGAATCCACGCGGATGCATCGTTGTATTGAAAGGCCGTAACGGCGCAGGACCACACCACATATTCCAGTCGAGCGTTGAAGGAGCCTCCGTATCCGGCGTCTTTTTTCCCGGACCGCCTCCGTAGTGAACAAACGCCCTCACCGAGCCGATCTTACCTGCCTTTCCAGATTTAAGGAACTCCATTCCGGAAATATTGTGCGGTGATGCGCGACGATGAGTTCCAACCTGCACGATGCGCTGCGTATCGCGGGCGGCTTTGACCATTGCTTTACCCTCGTTTATCGTGTGACAAATTGGTTTTTCGACGTACACGTGTGCACCACTCTGCATAGCAGCGATAGCACAGAGCGGATGCCAATGATCAGGAGTCGCTACGATTACTATCTCTGGTTTTTCTTTTGCGAGCAGCTCGCGATAGTCGCGATACAATTTAGGCGTTTCGCCGCTGAGCTTTTTTACTTCAGCAGCGGTGGCATTTAACTGATTGGCGTCAACATCGCATAATGCAACGATCTTGCTTTGTCGGGCTTGGATAGCACATCGAAGAATGTTTCCACCCCACCATCCTGCACCAACCAATGCAGTACGATATGTTTTATCCTGACCTACAACACGAATCAACGGCGCAGACGCAAGCGCTGCACTTGCTGCTGCCGTAGTTCTAATAAATTGTCTTCGTTGCATAATAAGATTGTTTGATGTGAAAAATTAAACAATTCAAAATTGATTTTCAGGAATTTGTTACCGGCGGGAAGGAACAAGCCCGATCCAAATGTGCATCTCAGGGCTAAAGCCTGGTTGCTTTGATTTATTCGTCCACTCTCTGAAGGGCGTGGCAAATGATGCAGGCTGATTCAGATCAGGTTGAACTCGGTTCACACAGGATCAAGGCAAGGTCAAGGAGCATCACTAGAAGATCACCTCAACATATCCCTGAGACGGAATTTGCTCATGTCCGTGAAGAACTCCCGGGCGCCATGCCGGACCATCTTTTATCAGGCGAATGGCTTCCTGATCATATGCCTTTGAAAGTCCTTCTACAATGACAAAATCCCAGACACTTCCATCGTTACCAACATTGAATACAACCTTCACTGTGCCGGTTCTCATTTCCGTCGAAGCCGGCCGTTGTATGCTTTTTACAAGGTATTTGTTGAATTCAGGCATGCCAACTACCGGGACGGCATATTGACTCAGATGGTCGTATACATACCGTCGTCCATTTTTAGTTTCCGACACGCCATGAACCAACCTGTTGCTACGGTAGAACTCTCGGAAGTAAGGTGTGCCGTCATCATGATATCCATACCAGTTTCCGGTTTTCTTGCCTCCGTCGTAACTTCCTTCTTCCGAAACATTTCCATTAGAATGCCATCGAATACAGTTACCCTTCCCGTTGACCACCTGCTGTCGGCCTAACGAGTCCCACGTATTTCGTGTGAAAATTTCGTCATTGTAGTACACTTCGCTTTCAAGAGTTCCATTCCAATGATAGTTCTCCCATTTTCCTACGGGATCTTCCTTCGCATACCTTCCGGCAGATGAATACGTCTTTCGATTTGTATAGTAAAGAAATATCCCATCCTTCATGCCGTCGAGATACTTACCTTTCATTTGCACATCTCCATTCCTGTAATAATCTCGCACCACACCTTGAAATCGTCCTAATGAGTCCACGGTCCCAATCCTGTAATAGGCGGCAAGCGAAGGATCGTTTATCTCCTTCCATTCTTCATCGTAAAAGACACGCCTTGTTTCAAGCGTTGGCCTGGGCTCGGTTGACTCTTCATCTAAAACCGGCGCGGACTCAGGCATCGAAAAGTTGAGATTATATTGAAATTTCGGGAGTGAATCCATCTTTGTGCTTACAACTTCCATACTGTCCAGATACACGTACGACTCCCGGTGAATCAAAGCAGTGCGATAGATGGCATCCTGTTTCTGAAGCTTGATGTATTCCGCCAATATCGCCGTATCGGTGCGCAGTTCTTCTCTTATTGCAGGAATGCTTCTGAGCACATGGTGTATAGAATCCCACTCTTTAGTAATAACGGTGAGGCTATCTACGAGCTGCGCGTCGTTCATCGAGTTTTGATAAAACCCGTTAGTCCGGCGTTCTGCTAACAACACCCGTTTGAAGACACTGTAATAGTTCAATAAATCCTTCGGCAACGCAAAAGTGATCAGGAACAAAATAACCACCGCGCTAGCCAGAGTCCAATTCGCCACGAGCAGTTGGAATCGGTATTGCAAAACAGCAATGATTATTCCTGCGATGATTCCACCAAGGTGCCCGGCGATATCCACGCTGATGCTTGTTGCAATCAATGCGTTGACAATCACAAACCCAATAAAACCGATAGCCAATGCTATTAGCTTTTTACGGTCGTCAGAATCCTGGATCAATTCCGTACCCAGCCTGTATCCAAACAGGCCGAAAATTGCACCGGACGCACCCGCGCTTATCGTGTAGAAGTTGAAGAGCAGACTGGCGATCCCTGCAGCAATCCCGCAAAAAAAATAGATTAATAAAAACCGCGACGTGCCCACTGTAGGTTCCAGCGTGCTACCCAGAAAATACAATCCAACCATATTTGCCAGGAGGTGGATGACTCCGAAATGTAAAAACATGGAAGAAATAACCCTCCACTGCTCACCGTCCATGGTGAAGGGATTAAGATTACCACCGGCGTGAAGTATTGCCAATACATCAATATTCCGCGTCATCATCAAGCTCTGCTGCTGTATGGCTATGAAGGCAAAAACAATTATGTTAATGCCAATGATCACCAATGTGGAAATGTATCTGTTCATCGTGACACGATCGGTGACAGCGCTTCCAGTCGCTTTAACAACGGCGGATGGGAATAGTGGAAGAACACATAAAGCGGGTGAGGATACAAATCGCTCAGGCTGTCAACGGAAAGCCTCTTCAACGCGTTCGACAAGGCAGTGCCGTCAAACGTTTCTTTCGCATAAGCATCGGCTTCGAACTCATTCTTTCGGCTGTACATTTTCATAAACATGCCGGTGATCCCGGAAATCGGAGAAAACAAAATACCAAATGCCAACAAGTTAAGATGAATCGCATGTTCAGTTCCGCCAAGAGCCAATGAAACATTTTCAGCGAAGATCACTTTAGATAATACGAAGAGCGTAAATACAATCTGTAAGATCGAAAGAATATATCCCCAAATAATGTGTTTCTTCTTGAAATGACCGACCTCGTGCGCAAGGACGGCCACCAGCTCATCCGTAGTATGGTTCTCGATCAGCGTATCGTAAAGGACGATCTTTTTTTTCTTGCCAATGCCGGAAAAGAATGCGTTTGCTTTTTTTGATCGTTTGGAACCATCTATAACAAATATGTTATCGAGGGGAAAGTCTACCTTTTTGGCGAAGTGTTCGATAGCAGATTTCAATTCGCCCTCTGGAAGAGCCGTAAGCTTGTTGAACATCGGAAGGATCAGCGACGTGTAGAACATGTTGATAACCAAAACAAAAACTGCGGCGATAATTGAGAACCAGATCCAGAAATTTGGGCCGATAGTTTCTATGAGATATATAAGCGCCGATAACAATCCTCCGCCAACAATGGCTGCTAAGAAATATCCTTTGAGTTTGTCCGTTATAAAAGTTCTGATAGTCGTTTTGTTGAATCCGTATTTTTCCTCGATCACGAACGTGCCATACCATTGAAAAGGGAGGGTCAATATGTCTGACGCCAGCATCAATACACCAAAGAAGCCAAGCGCCAGGATAATTTCGCCTTGCAGGTGGGGCCTTAACAAATTGTCAAGCCACCCAAACCCTCCGGTGACCAACATGACTAATGAAAGCAAAAAGCTTAATCCTGACGTAAGAAATGAAAATCTTGTCAGCTCACGATGGTAAGCCACTGACTTAAGGTATTTTTCCTTTTCGAAAAACGCTTCGATTTCTTTTGGGATATCTGTTCTTTGGGCTTTGAGGTTAATATAGTCAAGTATTTGATCTGTTACATAGCTGACTATAGTGATTGAAATAATAATTACGAGTATAATACCTGGCTCCATAAACGATCAAACGGGATGGCGGATGTTTTAATTCAGAATGACAAAAGTTTTTGTAATGTTACCAAATAACTCGCTAGATTCAGCCGGTGGGTTGTCCGAATTTTTCTTGTCACAAGGTTAGCGGCGACCAGGACGTAGTGGATCAACCAGTGTGTCAAAAGTGCATAATGAACCTATTGTGCATTAAGGTCGCTCCCGTCTTATCGCTTGAAAAGGTTGTTGCCGATTATCCGGTTTACAACCTGGTCTTTGAGATTCCGGCTGATGGGGATTCTTGAGTCGCCAATTAGTATCTCGTTTCCATCAATCGCTTTTATTGCCCCAATGGACACGATGAAGGATTTGTGAACCTTTAAGAACTGATCCTTCGGAAGCTGGTTCTCAATGCTGCTCAATGTCATGTAGGTTATGAGTTTTTTGGACGTGGTGTGAATAATCACATAGTTCTGTAAAGATTCGACGTACCGCACTTCTGCGTAGTTCACTTTTTCAAATTTGCTCTCACTTTTCACAAAGAAATATTCGCTATGCGGCTTGTGTTCCGACGCGAGCTTCTTCATCTGAAAAACTTCGAAAGCCTTTTGCGCCGCTTTGAGAAAACGTTCGAAGGTGATAGGTTTCATTAGGTAGTCCACTACATCAAGAGAATAACCTTCCAATGCATAATCAGAATACGCCGTAGTAAAGATCACCAGCGGAGGATTTCGAAGGCCTTTCAAAAATTCGATACCTGAAACCTTAGGCATGTGGATGTCCAGGAAGATCAGGTCGATGTTCTGCTCACTCAGATAAGGCGATGCTTTGACAGGATTTTCGCATTGAGCTACAAGCTGCAGGAACTCGATCTCGTTAACATATTCCTCCAATCCCTTGCGGGCCACCGGTTCATCATCGATTATAAGACAGGTAAGCTTCATGCCGGATGTAGTTAATTTATTTGTAATGTGAGTTCCACCTGAAAGCTTTCGGGAAGATCCTTAACCTCGAGGCTGTGCCTGCCGTTGTAGATCAATTCAAGTCGCCTTTGTACATTACGAAACCCTATCCCTCCTTCGTCTTTGAGCTGTTTCTGATTGTCCTTAGTGTTAAAAACCCTGAAATAGAAACGCGTTTCATCCCGGGACAAATAAATCCCGATATCATTACCTTTTGAGTAATGAGACACATGCTTAAATGCATTTTCAACAAAGGGAATGAGCAACAACGGTGCAATGCTGAACCCCCGAACATTGTCTGATGCCGAAAATGTAATGGAGTAGTTTTCGTCTTTGCGGATCCGCTGTAGTTCGACATAATTTTTCAAATAGTTCACCTCTTTTTCAACAGCGACTTCTTTGCCGTTGCATTCATACAATTGATAGCGCAGCATGTCAGAGAAAGAAGAAAGTGTATCGCGTGCCGTTTGGTTGTGTTTGTCAATCTGGAAATAGATCGTGTTGATGGAATTGAATAAAAAATGTGGATTTATCTGTGCCTTGAGATATTCCAGCTCGGTATTTAATTTTTCAACTTCGATTTTACGTATCAGCTCCCGCTGCGCGAACCACTCACGGCTCAGCTGAAGTGCTACGCTGAAGGCAACATAAAAGAAGGCAATGGAGACGTTATAGAAAGTATTGTAGAGAAAATTCCTGTATTCAGCTTCTTCAAGAATGTAGCCGTGAAGGTAGACATCGTGAACATTCTTGAGTAGTGCATATCCAAGAAGTGAGATTATCAACAGTAAGACATACAGGGCCATCTTTTGCTGTCGTGCAAAAAATGGGATGAGCACGGTAAGATTAAGATAGACCAGGCACGCAAGCAGACCATTCCTTACAAAAATCTCCAACAGAAATTGGTCAAACCCCGCTATTGAAATTAACCCCAGGCGGGTGAACATATGGAACGCAACGGTGGCAGTCCAAAAAATAATATGGTCGACCTTATATTTCCAGAAAGGACCCATACCGAAAATTACGGCTTTTATCTGCAGCTCCCTATCGGACAGTATGTATCTCGTCAAGAATAACACGTCTCTTATCAGGTTTCTTTGCGTTATTCGGATATCGAACACAACTTAAATTGCAGTCGATGGTCAATGGTCCATAGTCGATGGTTAACTTATCAAACTATGGACTATTAAGCTAAAGACTATCCCACTATAAACTATGGACTATGGACTATGGACCATCGAGCATAAACATCATTCATATGAAACGAATATTATTAGTCATTATTCCCGTCTTCGTTTGGATACATGGGTGTTCGCAGGCACGGACGGAAGAAAAAAAAGTCGGCGGTGGATGCGAAGACTGTGAGGCTATCTTTGAGTACGGCTCAAAAAAACTTTCATGGATCGATACGTTACCGGACTATAACGACCCAGGTCCAAAGATGGAAGTGAGCGGTACCATCTATCAACAAGATGGTAAGACGCCGGCCGCGGATGTAATTCTTTACATCTATCATACGGATCAGGAAGGCATCTACCCCACAAAAGGAAATGAAACGGGCTGGGCTAAACGCCATGGCTATATCAGAGGTTGGATAAAAACGGATAAAACCGGTAAGTATAAGTTTTACACGTTGCGTCCTGGCGCTTATCCAGGAAGAAGGAATCCGGAACACATTCACGCCACGATTAAGGAACCAAATGTAAGTGCCTATTGGATTGATGAATACCTGTTCGAAGACGATCCAATCTTAAGCAAAGAGGAAAAGGACGCGCAAAGGAAACGCGGAGGCAAGGGAATTTTGAAATTGACAAAGGATTCAAAGGGTAACTTTGTTGCTCATCGAGACATCATACTTGGACTAAATA
>DATHIE010000391.1:0-6752 GCA_035316905.1 Chryseolinea sp.
TCCGACAAATCAACCAATCCAACTGTTTTCCTGATACGGTCACTCTACCAGTATTGCTTTGAGAACGGAATTGCTTTGTTCGATCTTGGCACATCATCTCTTGATGGAATTCCTAATTTTGGGTTGTTGAACTTTAAGATAAGGCTGGGCGCGACTCCAACCACAAAGTTCACGTTTCAAAAAGATCTCACGGAATAAGCTTTCAATGGAGAAACCGCTGGTGTCTGTTATCTGTCTTTGTTACAATCACCGACGCTTTGTCCGGGAGGCAGTGGTGTCGGTATTAAATCAGTCTTATAAAAATATTCAGGTAATAGTCGCAGACGACGCCAGCACGGACGACAGCATTGACGAGATACACAGACTGAAAGCACAGTATTCGTCAATCGAACTATTGCTTCTACCTAAAAATCTTGGGAATTGCAGAGCGTTTAACGAAGCACTGAAATTAGCAAGAGGAGAATTTATCATAGACTTTGCGACGGATGACCTGATGATGCAGAATCGGATCGAAAATCAAGTGGCCTTTCTCGACTCCATGGATCCAACGGTAGGGCTGGTTTACACAGATGCAATATATATTTCAGAGGATGGGAAGTTTATCCGAAACCACTTTGATTATCTTTTCCGTAAAGGCCTGATATCGCGCATTCCGCAAGGTGACGTGTATCGCGATATATTGACCACCTACTTCATTCCGGGTCCTACGATGATGATACGCAGGGAAGTCTTTGCTGCTTTGAATGGTTACGATGAATCGTTATCCTATGAGGACTTTGATTTCTGGGTTCGTTCCTCGCGCATCTACCGTTATGCGTTTTTGAACGAACGGCTAACGAGCATCCGCAAACTCAAAACTTCAATGTCTACCGGCTGGTACGTTCCAGGCGATCGGCAACTTCACTCTACCTATCTCATTTGCAAAAAAGCACAGCAGCTGAACCGTAACAAGGATGACGAGCGGGCGTTAATTACCAGAGTGCGTTATGAGTTTCGTCAGTCGGTGTTATCGGGAAATCATACGGAAGCATTGTTGTTTTTTGATTTGTTGAAAGAACTGAATGGAGTGCGACTAGCCGAAAGCACACTGAAGCTATTGGGCGCCACCAAAATTCCTCTCAATACACTGAGAAAGTTGTATCACTGGATCAGGTATAGTTAGTGCTAATTTCATAGGGCGTGCATAGAATATTTACCGCAGAGACACAAGGAACGCAAGGTTTCGCAGGGTAATCCAACTCATGGGTTTTGCGCTTTTTATAACACTCTTCGCGTTGTCATCAAGAGAAATAAAACCTTCACCTCAAAAAGTTGAGATGACACTGTCATGGTTGGGAATGCTTCCTTTCGCTCCCCTTTAGTGGTGTCCTCCTGAGCGCATGCTTGCTGTCAAACAACTGGGCTAATGGAATGGGTTTTGTGAATTGTATAGATACCTATGATCGTTCACACGAAGGATCTGTCGGAACAAGAGCTGCATAGTTGACATTTGCAGAGATCCTTTCGGGCAGATCCTTCGGAATGATTAATTAGCAACCGGCCCTTCCTTACGTTCTGACAGATCCTTCGCGATAGAATGCACCAGATTTAACAAAGGTGTGCCTCCATTTCGAGTGCGTATGCATTAATCTAGTGTGAATGCGCTCAGGAAGACAGCGTTGAGGGGGCGCTAGTCACTTATCGCCTTCCTTAAATTATCTTCTTCATCCATATAACCAAATCGCGTGACATCACCGGCATAAAGTTCCTTTACAAGTTCAAAGGTCTCTCTATCGTAGTACGTGCGATAGTCATAGTCTGATCCATGCTTGTTCCGGTGCCCCATGACAATATCATGGCGAGCTAACAAATCAGTCAGCTCCGTCTTATCTCGCTCGATCCTGAACACTTTAATATCAGGCAACTCCTTTAAAATATAGTATTGAGGAGAAAAGTGAGGGCCCAACAACGAGATGGGGACCTTCGAAATAACTCTTACAAACTCCTTAAAGCTCATTGCTCGATCAAGGATGCCAAACCAATAAGCTGAGTAGGAAAATACCGAAGACGAAGGATCAAATAGATCAAGATAAACAGACACGATACGTTGGTAAGGATCTCTAACGATAGCAAATCGTTCAAAGCTACGGGCAGAATCTGGAATTTCATTTTTGACAAAGTAATAGCCCAGCGCGTCGACTTGTTCGTCAGTCAGTGAGACAGTTTTCAGGTTATTGTCCATCAGCCTCAGGAATCCCGTAAGGACAGAAGTTCCCGCAGCTTTCAAAATGCGCACATACACCACCCGATGGCTACCTGAAACATAATACATTCTATTCATTTTGTGACGATCCCTGAAGTAAGATATACTGGCCATTATGGTATATAATCCCGGTATTTTCCAGAGGCGTGAACGAGTTGTTCCTTCTATCACCGGTGTGACGACGACCTTACTAATAGGTAATGAGGCAACCAGTGTTTTTCTTTTTGCCTCAAAGTCAATTGGCTCTTGAAACAATGATCCTCGACGGATGAGCAGAAAAACGAACCGAAGCAATTTCATTTCTTCCAGAGGCGAATTTCGATTGAGATCCTTGATTCGTGCTTATCCAGGTTGACAGCACCACCGTGTATTAAATAAGGAGAGAAAACCAGGAGTTGATTCTCCGACGGATTTGGCCGCTCAATGGAATACGGTCCATCAATGGCGGTTACAGCTGGCACATTATATTTCACGCCATTGATCTCTGCACCGGAGATGGTACGTTCAACCCTCGACTCCGGCCAAAGGTGACTTCCCGGAACCAGAATAAGAGAAGAGCGTTCGTTGCTTCCCGCCAACGGGATATAAAGATTGATGCAATCGTCATAATCCTGCAGCCAGATATCACGGTGCAGCGGATTGTTGTCCCATTGCTGAGGACGAATAACTCTGAAATGAAAAATCTTCTGACCATCATAAGGGTTTTTCACTTCGACTTGCATTCCACAAATCTGAGAGACACGATCCTCCAGTTGCGTGAGCGGGATGGGAAATTCTTCGACAGGTAACAACTTTGTTTTGTCAAGGGCAGCAAGGTGTTCATTGAAGTTTTTAACCAGCGTATGGTATTGATCCAGTCTGAAATCATCCGACGGAACAAGACCAGCTTTTTTCCAGCAGTCTAATAACAACGCATGTGCTTGTTGTCTGAATAAGCCGTACGATTTTGAATCGAGAAAGGGCTCTATTGTAAACCCTTTGTCATGCCAGCTTGTGGATGCCGTTAGGTCAACAGCGTGTTCCAGCAGGATCCGGTCATCGCCCCAGGTTTTTTCACCTGATGCTTCATATGAAATACTCACATCGTTAACGGTGTATTCCATGATCTACTTCCGGTTATTCTGACCTGAAATCATACTCAAATAACTTTCGTACCGCGTGATCTCGATCTCGCCCTTCTCGACGGCATCAAGGACTGCACACTTAGGCTCGTTAAGATGTATACAACGCGATTGAAACTTGCATTGAAGCCGCACTTCACGCATCTCCGGAAAATAGTCGGAAATTTCCTGTTGGTTCATATCGACAAGGCCCCATTCCTTCACGCCTGGTGTATCAATCACAAATGTGTTTTTTTCCAATTGAAACATTTCAGCAAACGTTGTCGTGTGAGTACCCTTTTCAGAATAGTCTGAAACATCCCCTACCGATTGTTTTATAAGAGGAGATATTTTATTCAGTAAAGTTGATTTGCCAACTCCGGAATGGCCGGCGATCAGTGTGGTATTGTTTTGAAATAACTTCCGTAACTCACTGAGATCGTCCCGTAACGCAGAGGTAGAAATGCAGGTCACCCCAATACGCGAGTATGCGGAACTAATGGATTCGAGCAAAGTCAACGCCTTTTCATCCAGCAGGTCGCGCTTGTTGAAGATAATCACCTGAGGAATACGGAATGCTTCAGCGCTAACGAGAAAACGGTCTATAAACCCCAACGAAGTTCTTGGATAGGAAAATGTAACGACAAGTAGTGCCTGGGTTACGTTTGCCGCCAATACATGCGCGTGCCCCGTCTTCTTTACAGACTGTCTGATGATGTAATTTTTTCTCGGCAGTATTTCTGTGATCGACGCTATTTCGTGTTCAGGATCAAGCGCTACTAAATCCCCCACAGCTACAGGGTTTGACGCTTTAATTTCATCCAACCTGATCTTTCCTCTCACACGGCACGTATATTTCCTGCCGTCTGTTCCCAGCACGTCGTAGAAGGATCCGGTGGAGCGCATTACGGTACCCTCCATTTATTTTAGTAAAGTTCTACAGTAGCGCATTATCTTTTCCGTGGCGCCCAAATTCTCCACCACATATAACTTGGTCACCTCGCAAGCGAGTAAAAAGTTTTCCGGAATATTCATCATTTCATACTTGGACTTGAAATCTGTATAATCTTTTACTTCAAACGCCCCACCCCGGTTGATAAGGTCCGTTGCTTCCTGAAATTTTTCATAGTTCTTGTTTCCAAAAAAGATTGGAACTCCGTAGCACGCAGCTTCCAGAATGTTGTGTAATCCTTTGCCGAATGCGCCGCCGACGAAGGCAAACTCTCCATAACGATAAAGCCGCGATAACATTCCGATATTGTCTATGATCAGAACCTGGTAGTCCTCAAGGTGGTTAGTGTTTTGAGCCTGGCTATAACGCACACATTTTACCATAAGGGAATTCTCCACTCCATGAATAAAATCTTCTGTGATTTCATGAGGCGCGATAATAAACTTAGTGCTATTCTGATTAATCAAAGGTGCGAGGACTTCGAAGTCTTCGGGCCAACAACTTCCTATCACAAAAGTGTTCTGCCCGTTCTTAAACTTATGTGCAATGGGAATCTCTTCACCGCGATTGACAATTTCATATACCCGATCAAAGCGTGTGTCCCCGGCAAGGCTGCTATTCTGAATTCCAATTGACCGCAGTAATCGCAGTGACACATCGTTTTGAACAAAAAAGTGTGAAAAGTTTTTCAGGATATTCCTGTAAAACCCTCCATATGATTTAAAGAATAGCTGGTTCCTTCGGAAAATGGATGATATTGAAAGAATGCGGACGTTCTTCTTTTTCAGAACGTCGGTGTAATGGAACCAATATTCATATTTCACAAATACTGCCAGCGTTGGTTTTGCAATGGCTACAAACTTAGAAGCGTTTGATGCCGTGTCCCACGGAAGATAGACGACGAGATCTGCCTTATCATAATTTTTGCGGACTTCATAACCAGAGGGAGAGAAAAAAGTGAGAAGGATCTTAAGATCAGGATATTCTTTTTTGAGCGCCTCGATCAAAGGCCGGGCTTGTTCGAATTCACCTAATGAAGCACAATGAATCCAGGCTACAGGTAATTGGCTATTGCCAAAGACCTTTTCCATTCTTTTAAAAACACCTTTCCTTCCTTTTACAAATGCTTTTGCCTTGGGGTGAAAGAGTGAGGCAATGCGGAATCCGGCTCTCAGAATCAGGATCAGGAAATTATAGAGTACCACCATCAAGCAGTAAAAATACAACTCTTGGGGAACTATGCTGATTTATCTGTTCATATGTCATGACGTAATGAACCCTTAATTTTTCGTAAATTGCGCCGACATATCAATCCAAAAGCCGAATGATCCGACGTTTTAAGAAAGTCTTATTACTTAGTATTATAAGTGTGCCTTTATTGACCTATGCGCAGGATGAATCCGACCTTACCGAGTTTTTAAATGCTGGCCCTAAGGACGCCTCGAAACTAATGAACGCCTACCTCAATCCGGTGATCGAGGGTCTCTCTTATGGATTTAATGGTGGATGGTATACCACGGCCAAAGCGCATAAACCACTTGGCTTCGATATTGGGGTTTCGCTTAATGCCGTGTACATCCCATCATCCAAGAATTACTTTAAACCTGCTGATTTAGATTTAGACGTTGCTATGTTGATTAGTCCCACATCTGGTCAGGCTCCTACTATAGTTGGTCCTGAAGATGATACAAGATATAGTATTGATATTAATGGCGACCAGCAGCCTGACGACATCGACGGCGATGGCCAGCCAGATACGTTTGATGGCCCAAGGGGTCTTGACTTCAAGGAAAATATAAAAATCAGTGGCGTCCTTGCACCAACGGCTCAGATTGGAATCGGCGTCTATAAAAACACTGACCTAAAGGTCAGATGGATGCCTGAAGTTGAATACGGATCAACAAAGGTTAAGCTTTTTGGCGTTGGTGTTTTGCACGACATAAAGCAGCACATTCCTGGCATCAAGGTTCTACCTTTTGATCTCTCTGTTCTCGTAGCATTCACCAACATACAAGGAACGACAGGTATGTCCGGGACCTTCGCTGCGCCATCCAGCGACACACGGCCTCAGGAAATGGACTACGATATGGATGCATGGTTGTTCCAGGCATTGATTTCCAAGAAGCTGGCAATCTTCACATTCCTTGGAGGCATTGGTTTCAACACTATCAGTACCAATGCGAATGTTACCGGGTCTTATATCGTGGTGCCTGGAACCCCGCAGGGTACGTTTAAAGATCCCGTGTCGCTACGGTTCAAGAACAACAGCATGCGGCTTTCTGGTGGCATCCGTATGAACCTCGGACCTATCTTTTTGAATGGCGAGTACACGTTACAAGAATACAGTACTGTTAGCGTTGGACTTGGTGTTACCGTCCGGTAGGAGTCGTTATCCGTTAATCGTGAGTGTGGGCGAGGGCATGTTTTACCGCAGAGACGCTGAGTAGGCAAGAGGGAG
>DATHIE010000392.1:0-2215 GCA_035316905.1 Chryseolinea sp.
CCAACGAAATGTTTGACGAAACGAAGTTAAGTTACTTGTTCATGGAACCGGTCAGCAAGTAGAGAATCCGGTATTGATGCGGGATCCCAATTATTGGACATTGGAAATTGGACATTCGACATTGGACATTGAAATCGGAAACAAAAGAATACTCTTCAATCGGATATCAGATTTCCACGCAGTTGAATGTCCAACGCCCAATTTCCAATTCCCAACGTCGAAAGCAACTCCACTTTGGCTTAACTAAACGGCATTGTATCCGGCATGGAGATAATCAATGAAGATCTGCTGCATTATTCGGAGCAGCATACCACAGGCGAAAGCCCCTTGTTAAAGGCGATCAATCGCGATACCTACGCTAAAGTCATGATGCCGCGGATGTTATCCGGCCACTTGCAGGGACGCGTGCTTTCCATGATCAGCAAATTCATTCAGCCAAAATTAATCCTGGAGATCGGCACGTATACAGGTTACTCCGCCATATGTCTTGCAGAAGGCCTTTCAGCAGACGGAACGGTGATTACCATCGATATTAATGAAGAGCTGGAAGAGAAAGTCCGGAAATATTTTGACGAAGCCGGCATTTCGTCGAAGGTTCAGTATCGTATTGGCGACGCGACAAAGATCGTGTCCACGCTCGATGGGCCATTCGACCTGGTGTTCATCGATGCAGACAAGGAGAATTATGGCCGTTATTATGACATGGTGATCGATAAAGTGCGCGAGGGCGGCGTCATCCTTGCCGACAATGTCCTCTGGAGCGGAAAAGTTTTACAGGCTAAACAAGATAAAGATACCCGTGCCATCGTTGAGTTTAATAAGAAGATCCAACAGGATGCACGGGTTGAAAATGTACTTCTTCCTATCCGCGATGGGATTTTAATGATAAGAAAACTATCTTTGTAGAACTGTTTTAGCTTATGAAAATATCATTAGCGCTATTTTTTGCTACAACACTCACCGTAGCGGCGCAAACTCGGGAGGTTCCTCACAAGATGGACTTTGCCGGAATTACCCTCACCATCCGTGACGATGCACGGAAAGAAATTCAGAAAGACGTCAACGCCTTGACGCAATCACCGCGTCATCATAACATCAAGGTGGAACGTGCAAAAACCTATTTCCCTATCATCGAAAAAGTTTTTGAGGAAGAAAGGGTACCAGATGACTTTAAATATTTGGTGCTTCAGGAAAGCGCACTGATCGCTGATGCAGTATCCGTGTCAAACGCGGTCGGCTTTTGGCAATTCAAGGACTACACGGCAGTCGAGATGGGATTGAGAGTAGACAAGGAGATAGATGAACGATTGAACATTGTTTCGTCGACGAGGGCGGCTGCGAAATACATCAAGAAGAACAACTTCTTTTTCAACAACTGGCTTTATGCTTTGCAAGCCTATCAAATGGGTGCGGGCGGAGTGATGAAGACCGTTAGCAAAGATCAGAGCGGATTGAAACATATGGAAATTACCAGCAGCACTTACTGGTATATCAAAAAATACCTGGCGCATAAGATAGCATTCGAAGAAGTAGTAAAAGGCAAAGGCCAGATAGCGGTAGTCTCATATGAAACGAGGAGTAAAAAAGAGTTGTCGGAAATAGCAAAAGAGGTGTCGGTGGATGAAGTAGAGTTAAAACAATATAATAAGTGGGCGAAGACCGGATCAATCCCTGATGACAGATCATATACGGTGGTTATTCCGGTGATCGGAGATCCGGGAAGTATTAAGATTCCAGCAACCGCGGAGCCAACCAAAGACACCAGGGTTGCGGATGCAACAAAGGTTGCCACAGGTACATATGTGGCATCGGCCAAAGGGGCACGCATCAAGATCAACGGCATCGCTACCATAAAGGCCAATGCATCTGAGACGCCCGCGCAGTTGGCGACGCGTGCCGGCGTGGATCTTTCTGATTTTCTTAAGTGGAATGACATTGATATTAGTGACCGGACTGAAGCAGATCAATATTACTTGCTTGGAAAGAAACGGGTAAGGGGAAGCGAATCGTATCATAAGGCAGCTGCAGGCGACAACCTTTGGAAAGTCAGCCAGCAGTATGGAGTACAACTGAAGAAACTCAAGAAGTACAACCGTATGTCTGATGCAGGACAGCTCGTCCCCGGAACAACGGTTTGGCTTACTTCGGTCAAGCCGAAAGACTCCGAAAAGGCTGTGAGTTCTGTGAGTTCGGCCGAGATAGTGCAGGTGGACAA
>DATHIE010000393.1:0-9324 GCA_035316905.1 Chryseolinea sp.
CTGCACTATCAATAATGACTTCTGCATTTTCCTTCCCTTGAGAGCTCCTACCACTTTGCCTTTCAGGGAGCTTATAGGATCAAGTTTTAATAAATACAGCCCGGGATATACTCCGGCAACAAGTGATCCTAAAAGAAATAAGCTCAGAGAACCTATCCAAAGAGACGGTGCTGACCATTGGAATTCAGAAATTGGAACGCCGGTCAGGTAGGCAAACCGTGTATAAATAAATTGGAGCAACATTCCAGCAATCAATGTTGAAAGAAGGGTTATGATGGCAAATTCAACAAGGAATTGCATCGCCAGATCAGCTTTCCGGGACCCAATTATCCGTCTTATCCCAACTTCTTTTGCTCTTGTTATAAATCTCGCCGTCTGAATGTTTATATAGTTTATCCATGCCATGATCAGAATTATCAATCCGATAGAATAAAGTATGTATAGCCATTTTTCACTTCCACCGCCTTCCAATTCATCATTGAGATTAGAATGCAAGTGAATGTCGTGAAGTTGTTGCAGGGTAACAGATGCTCCTTTGGTTTTTGGATCGGCTCTTTCCAGCCAACTGTTAAGGCGATCCATTTGATCCTGTAATTTGCTTTTGTCGTCGTCTTTAGGCAATGTGACATAGGTGTAAAAGAAACCTTGCCATGGCAAAAGATTTCCCCATTCACTCCGATCGACCACGCCTATAAAATTCGCATGGAAATGTGAATTTGCCGGCATGTCTCGCATCACGCCGGATATAACATGGTCGCCCCGGTTCTCATTTTCATTAAGATTTTCCCACTGCTTCCCAAGAGGGTCGATATTTCCAAAGATCTTGTTGGCCATTGACTCGGAGATTACAAGGTTATGTTTATCACTTAAGGCCGTTTTCGGATCTCCTTTAATCAGAAGAGAGGGAAACACTTTGAAGAAGTTACTGTCTGCATGAATAAACCCGCCGCTTTGATTATAAAGTTTGTCCTTGTAGCGAAACAAGAAACCTGTATTCGCCGGTATCTTAGTAAAACCTGTGATGTTCTTGATCTGCGGAACATACTCCGATAGGATATCCCGGACTTCAACGTAGTTCTTCGCAGAAGAATTTGTTATTTCTTCATTTTCTTTAAACTCAAGGGCCAGTCTGAAGATTTCGTTTCCGTTTTCATGAAATGTGTCATAGCTTTTTTCAAAGCTTACATATTGTGTGATGAGAAAAAACGCAGTTAGTCCAACCGCGAGCCCCATTACGTTTATAAATGAATATGACTTGCTTTTTAGCAGTTGGCGACAGGCAACCTTGAAATAGATCCAAAGGATATCAACCCGATTCAAATCATAAGAAAACTTATTCCGCAGAATTATTCCGGGCCTGAAGAATCGCACTGTATTCCACGCAAGATTTCTTTTCGCAGCACTCATGCTGAGTCTCTTCGAATCCTTTTCATACTTTTGAATCAGATCGCCCTCGATTTCCTCAACTAACTCAAGGGGGCAAATAAAACGAATAAACCGTCGAGCCCACGAAGGTAGGTCCCAGTGTCGCCTCTTCTGCTCATTCGATATTTCATCACGTCGTTTCATTTCTGAACAATATATTCACATTTTCATTTGAAAGGCCACTCCCATGCCCCCACTCACAAATCACAAATTAAAATTCACAAATCAAAATTCACAAATCATAACTCCATCCCTATTCATATTTCAAACTATCCACAGGATTTCTCAATGCTACCTTAACCGTCTGCAAACTTACGGTCACGAGGGCTACAACTAGAACGATAAGAGCCGGGATAACAAACATCCACCAGTGCAGGTCAATCCTGAACGCATAACCTTCAAGCCAGCGGGCAACACCGATGTAGGCAACGGGTATCGCAACCACATTTGCTATTAGAATGAGCATGACAAAATCATTTGTGAACAGCCCGATAACATTGGATACCGTTGCCCCCAGAACTTTTCGAATGCCGATCTCCTTTGTACGTTGCACAATTGAATAAGCAGTCAATCCAAAAAGACCAAGGCAAGCGATGACAATAGCGAGTCCTGTAAATAATGACAACAGGCCACTGAACTTTTGCTCGTATTGGTATTGACGGTTGAAATGTTCATCAAGAAAAAAGTAGTTGAAGGGACTTTCTGGAAAGTAATGTTCCCACGACGCCTTTATATCCTCGATCACGTCCGCAGTATTTTCTCCGCTGAAATTGATAGCATAGTATGAAAGCGCTCTCGGTTGCAAAATAAAATACATTGGCGCAAGGTTATCTCGCAGAGAGACCTGATGAAAGGAATTCAGCACGCCGATAATCTCATAGTCTGCGCCCCAATAGGTACTTATATGACTACCAATTGCTGAAGCAGGCGTCTTGAATCCAAGAAGTTTCGAAGCTGCTTCGTTAAGAAGGACCGCTCGACGTCCTTCGTTCCCGCGATCGGAAGGAAAATCGGGGGAGAAATTTCTGCCAGCTAGTAAGTTGACATCAAGTGTGTTTATGAAATCATAGTCAATGCCAACTGCGAGCAGTCGATATGCTTTTTCAGCATCGATAGATTCAGCCCTGAATTCTGTTCCCCAACTTGGTACTTCTCCAGGCAAGTGGGATGCTGATGTGACGTTAACAATACCAGACTTGAGACTAAGTTCATTCTTGAAGAGATCAGCTTTAATTTGATAGGCCGAATCCACAACGAATCCGCCATGCGCATCGGACCAGGTTTCCTTGTCGAAATTCATTGCCTTCAGGACAATAACCTTATCAATGGTGATTCCCAATTCTTTTGAACGCATAAAGGTGAGTTGTCTCAGTGCAACAAGAGCTGCAATCATTAGTCCGACGGCGGCTGTAAATTGAAAGACGACCAATACCTTTCTGAGAACGAAAGACCTTCCTCCTCCCGAACGTCCTTTTAAGGCATTAACGGAGGAAAACGAAGAAATAAGGATTGAAGGGTAGATGCCCGACATAATTGCACTCATCATCATGAAGCATATCAGCGCAGCACACACCCACTTATTGTAAAGCAGTGAATAATCAAGCGGCATGCCGGCAAAAGCGGAAAAGGACGGTAGCAGTAAAACTACCAGCACTAAGGCCGTTACGATGGAAATGAAATTGAATAAGGCTGACTCCGTTAGAAATTGAAAGATCAATCCTAATCGCGATGCACCAACAATCTTTCGTACTCCAATTGACTTGGATTTTTGCTCAGTTATGGCGGTCGAAAGATTGACGTAGTTGATCCATGCAATTATTATGACGATCACAGCAAGAATGATCATTACGTAAACGAGAAGACTACTTCCGTTTACGCCAAGCTCATAGAGCAAATTCGAATGCAAATGAATATCTTTTAATCGCTGGAGATCGAACGTGCTAACCTGGCCATAGTCGTCTTTGTTGGTTTTCAACCCGTTTTTTAACAGGGCCAGCTTACCGAGCTTTTGTCCCAATGTAACTGCGCTACCTTTCTCATTCATTAGGACATACGTCTGACCTCCCCAATCCCAAAACTTCGCATCGCGGTTTAAGAAGTTTCTGGTCGTTGAAGCTCCTCTCGTAACGAGATCGAATTTAAAATGTGAATTTGCGGGAACGTCTTTTAGAATTCCTGTGATCGTGAATCGATCCCTGTCAACGCCATCGTATGTTTCAAGGAACTTGCCAATTGCATTGCCGTCAAAATACCGCTCAGCAAAAGACTGTGAGATAAGAGCAGAATAGGGTTCTCTGAGTAGAGTTCGCGTATCTCCATTGATTAAGGGGAAGGAAAATACCTCAAGGAAACTGCTGTCAACCCCAAAAGCTTTATACGATTGAATGGGCGAAAGCTTGCCGGCTTTATCTTCATGCCATATAAATGTATTGTCTGAACCAAAGCTACCGATTGATGTTGATGCCCTGATCTCTGGAAATTCATCCATCAATGCTCTTCGGATGCCAACATAGGTGTTGGTTTCATGATTGATGACTTCATTTTGCAGAGTCACCTTCGTCGCTATACGATAAATATTCTCCCCGTGCTTATGGAAGTCGTCGTAGCTTAACTCAAAACGAACGAAGTAAAGTATCAGTAAACAAACCGTCATGCTAAGGGATAATCCCAGAACGTTGATGGATGAAAAAACTTTACTTCTAATCAAACTTCTGTAAGCCAGAACCAAATTTGTTCTCAGCATATATAAATGGTTCAATTCAATGGAAAAGTTGTTTCTAAGGATAATACCAGGGCGAAAAAATCTCAAAGCATTCCAATACAGCATTCGCTTGGCCCTTCGGATTCCGTACCGGCCTGAATCGCGGCTAAAGCGTTGCATAAGATCACCTTCAATCTCTTCGAAAAGATGTGCAGGGCATATCAATTTAAGAAATCTGAGTATCATACTGTCTTAGCGTCTGATATTTCATTCATACTTCATATTCTCGATTGGATTTCTTTTAGCTGCGCTAATTGTCTGAAAGCTTATTGTAATTAAAACGAGCACTCCCACGATAAAAAGCGGAACTATGAATAACCATTCATTTAACGGCATCTGGTAAGCGTATCCTTTGAGCCATTGACGTACTGAAAAAAACATCATTGGGATCGTAACTAGTCCGCCGATCAATGTAAGTGTGAACAGATCGCGTGACAAAAGAACTACAACATTTGAGACTGAGGCTCCAAAAACCTTTCGGATGCTGATCTCTTTTGCCCTGCGATCGACGGAATAGAGGGACAGTGCAAACAAACCAGAACATGCGATGATCAGCGCCAATACAGCCAACGTGGTGACTATCTTGCCAACCTGTCTTTCGGAATGATACTGTCGGTCAAAAAATTCATCAAGGAAAAAGTAACGGAAAACATTTCCGGCATATGCCTCCTCCCATTTCGTCTTGAGTTGTGATATAGTTTCGTCCATTTTACCCGACGCGACCTTCAATGCAAATGCAGGTCCGCGTGGATAGTTCTGCATATAAAGAACAGGCTCAATCCGCGTTTGTAACGTTCTAAAGTGATAGTTCCCGACTACACCAATCACTTCAAACCTTCTGCTTCCGATAAAGATGACTTTCCCGATGGCGTCAGCGTAAGACGAAATGCCAAACATTCTGGATGCATCTTCGCTGATGAGCATTGCTTTTTTGTCACTTTCGAGTGCCGGATCAAAATTACGTCCAGTGAGAAGTTTTACACCAAACAGGTCAAGGAACTCTGTTCCGATAGCAACAATTCGACTGTCGTATTTATAGGATGCATTTTCTTCACCAAGTGTAATGTCCGTTCTATGCCAATCAATTTCTTTTCCTGGAAAGCTCGTTGCATTAGTTACGCCCTTTACGGAACTCAGTCGCAACATTTCGTTTTTAATGGTCTCATATTTCTCGATTGATTTAGAATCGGTCACCAACGCCTCTTCAATGATCAGCGTCTGATCTATTGAAATACCCAGATCCTGCGATCGCATAAATTCAATTTGGCGCTGGATGGCGAATACCGCAGTTACCAAAGCAACCGAAACGGATACCTGCACGGTAACCATAACTTTTCGGAGTGCCGATCGATCTGCAATGCCAGCAACCATTCCTTTAAGAGAGGAAAGTGGTTTGAATGAGGATAGGTATAATGACGGATAAAAACCGGAAAATAATGTGCTAATGACGATGGACGTCGCGACAATGGCACACGCAACGGCGTCATCAAACAATGTAATAGAAATATCCTGACCGAGGAAGGTATTTACCGTTGGCCACAAAAGGAAAAATAGCAACAGGGCAAAACAAAATGAAACGAGATTGTACAAAAAGGACTCCATGACAAACTGAGTTACAAGCTGGATCCTGCTGGCGCCAATAAGCTTACGTATCCCTACTTCCTTCATTCGCTCAAGGAATCGCGCTGTTGAAAGGTTTGTGTAGTTGAACCAGGCCAGCAAAAGAATAGCAGCAGCGAGGAGAATAAAGAAATTAACGAGTGTAGCTCGTCCGCTGCCGTCCATCGCATGAAGTCGAATCGCCGTTAACGGCTCCAGCAAATATCTGTCTCCTATCGCATCCTGGTGATGCTGCTTCACGATACTGGCAAGACCATCGTCGAGTGACGACGGTTGAATACCTGGTGACAGAACGACGTAGGTTGTAACATCGCTCCAGGACCAGTTCTCACTCCACGCCTGTTCATTCGGGGGTAATACAATTTCAAATTGTTTGTGGCTGTTTGAGGGTATATCCTTAAACACACCCTCGATCTGAAACGGTGTGAATTCAAGACTGTTGTTACTGAATCCAAAATCGAGTACCCTTCCCGTAACAAATTCATTTCCAAAATACTTCCTTGCGATGGACTCAGAAATAAGTATTTTTTTTGGATCATGAAGGACGGTGCTTTTGTCTCCGCTGATCAGATCAAGACCTAAAACATCAATAACAGACGGATCGGCAAAGACGATGTTATCTTCGCGATCTTCGAACTTCATTTCCTTATTTGCCACAACGCCACGCATTCTTGAACTGACACGCGCGATGCTTTCAATACCAGGAATGCTCTGCTTCATGACGTATGCCAGTGCCGGTACCGTGGCGGCTGAAGTCCCCGTATACCTTCCGTTTTGTGTATTGTAAAGATTGACTCGAAATGTGCGGTCGACATTCTTATTGAAACGTTCGAAGCTGTTCTCAAACACTACAAACTGTGCAACGAGAAGGCAAACAGTAGTGGCAATAGTGAGTCCAATGAGGTTAACCCCAGAAACAACTTTATGCTTTCGAAATTGTCGTACGATTAACCGTGTATGATTTTTTAGCATAAGATTTCGCTGATGGATATAATTGAATCGATTCCTTAATAGTATTCCAGGTCTGAAAAATCGAATCGCGTTTAGAATGAATCTTTGTCCTGCCCTGTGTGTGCCAACGGTAACAACATCTTGGTTAAACTTTTGAATGAGGTCGCCTTCGATTTCTTCAACTAAGTGATCCGGACAATACCACCGAAGAATTCTAAGTACGAACCGTGATGGTTTTGCTTCATTCATACTTAAGCGTTTTTACAGGTTCCTTTAAAGCAGCTTTAATGGTTTGCGATGAAACTGAAATAAACGCAATCAGAATAACGATGCCTCCCGACGCCAAAAAGATCATTGGATTGATCGATACTCGATACGTAAACGACTGAAGCCATTGTTGCATGATCCACCATGCCAGCGGCCAGGCAATCACGTTCGCGATCAGAACGTGTCGCATAAAACTTCCTGAAAGCAAGAGCACAATTCCTGAAATCGATGACCCAAGGACTTTTCGTATCCCGAGCTCCTTGGTCCGTTGGGCAGTGGCAAACGAAGCCAGCCCAACTAGTCCTAGTGAAGCGATGAAAATAGCGAGGCCAGTGAAGAGCGAAAAAACTTTTCCAAAGCGATCATCCTTTTCATACTGTTTGTTGTAGAATTCATCAAGAAAAAAATAATCAATCGGTGCATCTTTAAAAGATGCCCTCCACGGAATTTTAATCGCAGTTAGAATGGTTTTATAGTTTTCCGCCTCAACCTTTAACGCATAGTAGACGGCCGCACGACGCAACATAAAAACCATTGGCACTACCTTACTTTTCAGCGACATTTGATGGTAGTCCTCCAACACACCGGCAATCTCGATCGTATCGCCCTGCTGCCACAGTATTTCGCCGATAGCCGATTGAGGATCCTTGAATTGAAGCATCTCCGTGAGCTTTTTGTTTACCAATACTTTTTTTACATCGGAAGGAAACTCTTTACTAAAATTTCTTCCCGCTATAACATTCAAATCAAATGACGGGACGAAATCATAATCGACCGCTACGTGTGATACCATCACATGATCCTGCGGACCTCTGCTAAACCGACGGATCCCGCCGGTCCAGTAAATCTCGTCACCAGGAATATTGGTCGTGGAAGTGATACTCTTCACACCGGCAATTCGAAGTACCTCATCCTTAAAACTTTCAAGATTCTGATCGTATACCGAGTCTATCGAGGCCGGTCCTCTTACTACTAATGTCTTGTCGATGTCAATACCTAGATCACTGGACTTCATAAAATCCAATTGTTGGTAGACAATAATGGAACCGATGATCAAAAAAACAGATGCCACAAACTGGATAGTCACCAATGCTTTTCGCATCGACTGGCCGTGGCCCCCTCTAAGAATCTTACCCTTAAGTACGGCTACCGGTTTGAATGACGACAGTATAACGGCGGGATACACGCCAGAGAGAATTACACTGGACACAAAAAATACCGCGATGAGAATCCAAAATTCTCCCGCATAAATAAAATTCAATGGAATATGCCATCCCGAAAGTGAAGAGAAGGACGTCCAAAACATACGGACAGCTGCCAGAGCCAATACTAACGCAACGACATGAAGGATGATCGACTCGACCAGGAATTGACCGACTAGCTGCCTTCTTAACGCCCCAATCACTTTTCTGACGCCAACCTCGTTCGCCCTACTGAACGACCTCGCAGTTGCGAGGTTGACGTAATTTATCAGGGCGATTGCCAGAATAAAAAATGCAATTATGCTCAATGCATAAACCGAGTCTCCATCTCGTTGTTCATCCGGATGAATTTCATACAATAAGTTCGAATAAAGGTGAATGTCACTTAATGGCCTCAGTATAAACTCCTGGTTGGAATCTTTCCATTTGTCGCCTTTTTCATGCTTCAGAAATTCATTCCATTTGTCTTGGAGCGATTCAACATCTGTATTGGGTTTTAACAAGACATATGTATAGAAATCATACCATCCCCATGACGTTTGGTAAGAATCGTATGTGTTTTTTAGAGTTTCATACGATAATAGAAAATCAAACCTGACATGAGAATTTTCCGGAACGTCTTCAAAAATACCAGTGACTTCGTAAGTTTCATTTCCGTTCCTCGTGATGATCTTACCCATCGGGTCGGCACAGTTGAAATATTTTTTTGCGGCGCGCTCGGACAACATCAACTTGTTGGGTTCTTTAAGAGATGTCCTGATATCGCCGCTGACCACTTTAAAATCGAAGACCTTAAATATTTCCGGATCGGCGAAAGGCATTTTTTCTTCATGAAACGATATTGGTCCACGGTCTGGGCTCAGATAGGTCATGATCCCTCCCACCGGATAAAGCCGGGTGAATTCCTCCACTTCTTCAAAATTCTCTTTTAACGCTGGCCCTACTGCAGGCACGGCAGCAGCGCTTTCTAAATTTATACGACCATTGTGCCTTACGTTGTATTGAATACGGTGGATATCTTCTGCCCGCGAATGAAAGGCGTCAAAGCTTCTTTCATATTTTACATATTGCAATATTAAAAGGCTCGCTGCCATGCCT
>DATHIE010000394.1:0-2360 GCA_035316905.1 Chryseolinea sp.
AACTTGCCTAGTTGCCTCGATCCTCTTTCATATCAACATCTTTGATTACCATCCGCCAATCGAATACAAGGATGTTTCGTCGATAACGCTTCGGGACTTCAAAGGATTCAAACTGCCTAATCAAACATTAAGTGGCGAAAAGGATTTTGCATTTATCGTCACCTCGATTGAATATGACGCGGACGACACCATGGTTGAAGTGAAAGCGATGTTTCATCCGTCCCGGTCATACGTTTACAACGAAAACTTGGTAAGCAAATCACTGCTTGAACATGAGCTCTATCATTTCCATATTACCGAAGTGTTCGCGAGGGAAATCAGGAAACAGCTATCTGGAATCAAGAAGGTTCCCACGGCCGCCGAAGTTCGAAGGATAGTCGACACCCAAATGAATGCCGAACGAAAAATGCAACTGGAGTACGATTACGAAACCTACCACAGTTACGTCCTAAAAAAACAAAGGGCATGGCAGGGAAAAATCGATAGTTTGTTATCTTCGCACCTGAAATTTGATCAAACTATCGTGCGGTTCCCGTTAATGCCATGAATATTCTGAAGTTCCTTTGCCTCGCTCTATCTATTCTTTTTCTTTTTTCTTGCGGCGACAATCGCTATCCCATGGACAAGCGGTATTGGACCCCCGAGGATTATGGCGACGTAATTTTTCAGATAGAATATCATACCCCGGAAGGCGAAGAATTTCCCCGGATTTCAAATCCAGAGACAGCTCCTGTTTTCCGAAAGCTGGTGGACGCGGAAAACTACAAAGTCGTCCTTGAAGATCCGGAGCTAGGACTAACTTTCAAGAATGAGTCCTCTGAGAAATTCTTCGAACAGTATAGAAGCATGACCAATTTATATCGCGTTATGGACCGACAGGATAAATATGTTTATCCTGATGAACTTATCGAAGTCGACAAATTCGGATTGGGTGTTCAGATACTTTATTTTGGACTTGGCAACGAGCGCATTAAAAAGGAGTCCGATTCACCGGACGCATCCGCCACCAAACAAGTTCTAAATTCCAACGAACAGACGATCATCAAGAACTTCAACATGTATCTTGAACACATCGAAGACGACACTCGTTTCGGCTCGTCGGCCTCCCTTTTAGCAGACGGAATCACTACTCACTTTTTCAAATTGATCGACACCTTTCCGGAGGCAAACTATGCTGCAATGAGCAGCAAGGCTGCAGCAATGAAGGAAAAAACGCAGAACGGCGAACTAAAGACGGCGTTGGAATCTCTTATAGCCAAAATCGAATCATTAAAAAAGCCAGTTTAGACACAGATCTAACTTACAACTCTGCTCTCTCTCCCCCGCTCCAATCCATTTGGCAATTCAATAGAATTAAACTCCAGAGCCTTTGATGTGCCTAGGCTTTTACCAATAGATGCACCCAGGTTGGCCGATTGCTCAAAAATGTTATTTTTACTATATGTCCTCCCTGTTGCCTGGCTACGAATACGATATCTTTATTTCCTATCGCCACAATGATAATCGAAGCGGATGGGTCACTGAATTCGTTAATGCATTACAGGAAGAGCTGGCAGCCACGCTAAAAAAAACCGTTGTCGATTTACTTTGATAAAGATCCACATGACGGACTGCTCGAAACACACAACGTTGACAAAAGTCTGGAAGGAAAACTCAAGTGCCTCATCTTTATTCCTATTATCTCTCAAACGTATTGTGATCCGAATTCATTTGCGTGGAAACACGAGTTCTGTGCGTTCAACAAGATCGCACAGGAAGATTCCTTTGGACGCGATATAAGCTGAGCAATGGAAATGTGACGAGCCGTGTCCTTCCAATAAAAATTCACGACCTGGATCCTGAAGACAAAGAGTTGCTGGAAAACGAACTGGGCGGTGTACTTCGTGCCGTGGAGTTTATTTTCAGGACGCCGGGAGTTAACAGACCATTAAACGCCCATGAAGAGCATCCGCAGGATAATCTCAACAAGACATACTACCGTGATCAAACCAATAAAGTAGCCAACGCAGTAAAAGAACTTGTCTATGCGCTTAACAAGACGTCGCCGCTTCGTGACACCTTACAACCTTCGATAGCAACTCAGGATCTTCTACACGATAGGTCCACACGCAGGAAAGTTGGGCTGACTGCTATCATCTTTTTGTGTCTGCTGCTTATAGGATTCGTCTACTTCAACTGGTTCTATCAGGGGTCCCCTGCGCCAACTGAAAAATCGATCGCTGTTATTCCGTTTAAACTTATCGGTAACGACCAGGAAGGAAAATATTTCGCTGAGGGTGTTGCCGATGCGCTGATCAATCACCTGCATGGTATTCAAGATCTGAAGGTGCGTTCCCGAACTAGCGTCGAAAAGTATGCCG
>DATHIE010000395.1:0-10070 GCA_035316905.1 Chryseolinea sp.
AATATCAGCATGACAAAAGAAACAATGCCAGCTAACAGGAAGATAGTCCTCCAGCCGTAAAGCGGTATCGTGTAGGCACAAACGAATCCTGTCAATATGGCGCCTACTGGCCAGCCAGCCTGCACAAGGCCCACATGAAAATCACGGAATTTGGGACTTGAGAATTCTGAAGCTGTGGCAGCCAAAACGGGTAAGATTCCTCCAATGCCAAGACCGGTAAGAAATCGAAGCCATAACAATTGTTGGTATGAATGGCAGATGGAAACGAAAATCATTCCGATGGATATAAGTATCAGGGAAGCAATAAGAATTTTTCTTCTCCCCACATGATCAGCAAGTGGCGCGATTAAGAAACAACCCAAAGTCATTCCTGCCAGACCACTGCTAAATACATAGCCCATTTCGGTTTTTGATAGCCCCCATTCTTTCATGATCTCGGTGCTGGCAAACGAAACCGCAAGCACATCAATTCCATCGCAAAAGTTTAGAATGAAGCAGACTCCAATCATGAAAACCTGGAATGGGCTCATCGAACGTGAATCGGTCTCAGAGGAAAACTGCGCAGGATGGACTGACACTGGTGCTGTTTGACTAATCCTTTTTAATGGACAATCTGCAATATAGAGCAGTTCACCTCAACTTTGAAAAGCGACGTCCACGAGTAAGATCCAATGCGATCGAAGGTTATCCTTCAACTGGCATATGCTCCATAGATAAATCCTATATCCTCATAAAGACAATCAATTTAATTTATTAACCGGTAAATCGTAAACTTGGACTTCTTTCAGATTCAGGTGCCGGGGACTAAACGTGGAGAATAAAAAAGCAACCCGGAAGAGATCATAAACGCATCACTACAAACAAATTCATAAATCGTCAAGAAAATGAGTAACGACACAAATCCCATTGCAACCTCTCAACCTAAGAACGGTGAGGCAAAATGTCCATTCCATGGTGGATCATTACAGCAAAGCGCTGGCGGAGGCACGCGTAACCGTGACTGGTGGCCAAATCAACTGAGACTAAACATATTACGTCAACAATCTTCACTGTCCAATCCGATGGACAAGACATTTAACTACGCTGCTGAGTTTAAGAAGCTTGACCTTGCTGTATTAAAGAAGGAAATCTATAGTCTGATGACCACGTCACAAGACTGGTGGCCAGCGGATTATGGTCATTATGGTCCATTCTTTATTCGGATGGCGTGGCACAGCGCCGGTACTTATCGAGTCTCCGATGGCCGTGGTGGCGCAGGTGCTGGACAGCAACGCTTTGAACCGCTCAACAGCTGGCCGGATAATGCTAACCTCGATAAAGCACGGTTGCTGCTTTGGCCAGTTAAAAAGAAATACGGCAATAAGATTTCATGGGCAGACTTGATGGTCCTTGCCGGCAATTGCGCACTTGAGTCGATGGGCTTCAAGACGTTTGGCTTCGCTGGCGGGCGTGAAGATGTTTGGGAAGCACAAGAAGAGGTTTACTGGGGACCTGAAACGACGTGGTTAGGAGACGAACGTTATACAGGAGATCGCGAGCTTGAAAATCCCCTTGCTGCTGTGCAGATGGGATTGATCTACGTGAACCCTCAAGGTCCTAATGGAAAGCCAGATCCCGTTTCTGCAGCCCGCGACATCCGTGAGACTTTTGGACGTATGGCAATGAATGATGAAGAGACCGTGGCATTGATTGCTGGTGGTCACACCTTTGGTAAGACTCATGGAGCTGCCGATGCAGACAAACACGTCGGCGCGATGCCAGCTTCCGCGAGTATCGAAGAACAAAGTCTCGGTTGGAAGAACTCTTTTGGAAATGGTCATGGCGTTCATACAATCACCAGTGGACTTGAAGGTGCATGGACGACGACACCGACAAAATGGAGCAACAACTTTTTCGAAAACCTGTTTGGTTTCGAATGGGAATTAACAAAGAGTCCAGCTGGTGCATTTCAGTGGAAGCCGAAGAACGGCGCAGGTGCTGGTACAGTTCCGGATGCACACGACTCATCGTTACGACATGCGCCCACAATGCTAACGACTGATTTGTCGCTGAGATTTGATCCAATCTACGAGAAGATCTCAAGGCGTTTCTTCGAAAATCCCGATGAGTTCGCAGATGCTTTCGCCCGCGCCTGGTATAAGTTAACTCACCGCGATATGGGCCCAATTGCGCGCTATCTCGGACCTGAAGTGCCTAAAGAAGAGCTGATATGGCAGGACCCTATACCCGCTGTCACACACAAACTTATTGATGATAAGGACATCTCAGACTTGAAGGCCAAAGTACTGGCATCAGGACTATCCGTATCTCAACTGGTATCCACGGCCTGGGCATCAGCTTCAACCTTCCGCGGTTCCGATAAACGAGGGGGCGCAAATGGTGCACGTATCAGACTTGCTCCACAGAAAGATTGGGAAGTAAATAATCCAGCTCAACTCGCTTCAGTATTGAAGACCCTTGCTGATATCCAGGTGGCATTTAACCTTGCACAATCGGGTGGCAAGAAGGTTTCTCTTGCTGACTTGATCGTTCTTGGCGGATGCGTAGGCATTGAGAAAGCGGCAAAGAATGGAGGTCAGGAAGTAAAAGTTCCTTTCACACCTGGCAGGGCTGATGCATCGC
Organism: Chryseolinea sp.; assembly: GCA_035316905.1. Taxonomy (GTDB): domain Bacteria; phylum Bacteroidota; class Bacteroidia; order Cytophagales; family Cyclobacteriaceae; genus Chryseolinea. Next base: position 2,623 of record DATHIE010000395.1, read on the forward strand.
AAGAACAGACAGACGTTGAATCTTTTGAAATACTTGAGCCAGGTGCGGATGGCTTCCGCAACTATGCGAAGAGCAAACACAAGACAGCAGCGGAAGAAATGTTAGTAGACAAAGCACAACTGTTGACACTCACTGCACCGGAATTGACCGTTCTTCTCGGCGGATTGCGAGTGCTGAACACTAACTACGATAAGTCTAAACATGGTGTTTTCACCACGCGTCCAGAGTCACTCACCAATGACTTCTTCGTTAACTTACTCGACCTTGGAACGACCTGGAAGGCGACATCAGAAGCACAAACCCTGTTCGAAGGTAGCGATCGTAAAACAGGTGCAGTAAAATGGACTGCAACCCGTGTTGATCTTATCTTCGGATCGAACGCCGAGTTGAGAGCTATTGCCGAAGTCTACGGATGTGAAGGAACAGAAAAGAAGTTCGTGCAGGACTTTGTAGCTACATGGGCTAAGGTGATGAACCTGGATCGATTTGATCTGAACTCCTTCTGAGAACTGTCATCCTGAGCGTTTGCTATTTGTCAATGGACTGCGTCAACGGAATGGGTTTTGCACGTTGAATAACAACAGTGACTTCTTACGCGAAGGATCTGACTCGGGTTGAAGCCGATAGTGTAAGAGATAGCACAGCAGCCTGAATGAGATCCTTCGCGGTAAGGTTCCGTAGTCCTAAGCAAATTTGTGCCGCCGTTTTTGAAGTGCAAGTCTGTACTAATAGAGAAGACGCTTAGGATGACAGTCGTTGAAGGTGTCATCCAGAGCGCTTACTCATTTTCAAAGGACTGCACACGTAGAATGGGTTTTGCGCATGGAATTACAACAGGTGAATTCTCGCGCGAAGGACCTAACTCGGTTTGAGCCGACAATTTCAAACAAAACACAGCTAACCTGAATGAGGTCCTTCGCGATAGGTCCCAGTGCTCTTTAGTACAATCGTACCTCCATTTGTCATGAGCAAGTCTTAATAAAAAGAGAAGACGCTCTGTTTAAGGGGCGGATGCGGGTCGTTGAAGGGTCTTTAGAAGTTTGCTATTTTGTCCGCATGAAGCGCCCCCTATCTGTTACGCTGATCAGCTGCTTGTTCATAGGTGCAGGTGTTACTGGTATTATTTATCACGCCTCGGAGTTGAAAGATATCGCCACCCGGCCTGAGGTAATCTGGGTTCTTGTTGTGAGACTGCTCGCCATCATCGGCGGAATTTATGCACTGCGTAGTGCGAACTGGGCAAGGTGGTTATTAGTCGCATGGATTATGTATCATGTTATACTAAGCTTCTACCACTCTACTGCCGAATTGGCGATGCACGCTATACTCGCTGTTGTTGTTTTAATTGCCTTATTTCACAAGGGAGCCAATGCCTATTTTGCTGGAAGGAGTTGAGCGTAGTCGGCCGTGGTTTTATACTGCCCTTTTTAAAAATGTCATCCTGAGCGCTTGCTACATTTCCATGGGCCCTTCGCTAATGGAATGGGTTTTGCAAATTGGATAACAACAGGCGAATTTTACGCGAAGGATCTGACTCCGTTGAAGCTGACGACGATTAACCGAAAACACACTAGCCTGAATGAGATCCTTCGCGATTAAGCCTGAGGCTTTTATCAAATGCGTGCCTCCATTTTTTATGAGCAAGTTTTTATAAAATGAGAAGCGGCTCAAGATGACAGTTTCTAAAAAGGATGACAGTTTCGAAAAGAGATGACAGTCGTTGAAAATGAACCTTATAACGTAGCCATATCAATTACAAACCTATATCGTACATCCCCTTTTACCATACGGTCATAGGCTTTGTGGATGTCTTTGATGTCTATCATTTCAATATCTGAAACGATGTTGTGTTCGGCGCAGTAGTCAAGCATCTCCTGCGTTTCGGGCAGGCCCCCGATACCTGAGGCGGCAAGACTTTTTCGTCCATCCATCAAACTAAATGTCGGTACCCGATTTGGTTCGGGAGGTATACCCACCATGATGTGTGTGCCGTTTGTTTTCAGCATTGATAGGTATAGTTTGAAGTCGTGCGGCGCTGAGACGGTGTCGAGAATGAAATCAAAATATCCCTTTACATTTTTTGTTTGTTTTGAATCTGAAGTAACTATAAACTTATGTGCGCCAAGTTTTTTTGCATCGTCTTCCTTTGAAGCGGACGTGCTTAACACGGTTACTTCAGCACCAAAGGCAACACCGAATTTAACACCCATATGTCCAAGACCGCCTAATCCCAACACGGCAAGCTTGTGACCCTTACCTACTTTCCAATACCGGAGTGGAGAATACGTAGTGATCCCCGCACAGAGAAGCGGTGCGACAGCGGGAAGAGATAATTTTTCGGATACAGACAGTACAAAATCTTGGTGCACAACAATTGTATTTGAGTATCCTCCGTAGGTTGGAGTTCCATCTTTTGCCCGAGAGTTGTACGTTCCAACGCCCCCGTTGAGGCAATACTGTTCTAGTCCTACTTTGCAATTATCGCATGTCCTGCAGGAATCAACAAGGCAGCCCACGGCGGCAAGATCTCCGATATTGAATTTTGTTACCTGCTTACCAACTTTTACAACCTTTCCAACAATTTCATGGCCCGGCACCATAGGGAAAATTCCAGCGAACCATTCGTTTCTTATCTGGTGAAGATCCGAGTGGCAAACACCACAGTATAATATATCAAACTGTACATCGAGCGGCCCTACTTCACGTCTCTTAAAATTCCATGGAGCTAAATTTGTTGTCGGTGTGTCTGCGGCGTATCCTTTTGCGTTGATCATATTCGAATGTTATTCTTCTACGGTTATTAAACAAATCATTTAAGAAGGTCCAATATACATACTTTGAGATAAAGGAGTCCTTTAAAAATGTCATCCAGTCTGAGAGTAGTGAATGCCTTGATACCCTCCTTTGAAAATGTCATCCAGAGCGCTTGAACCATTATCAGAAAGAGTGCGCAAAAGGAACGGGTTTTGCAAATTGAATGAATACAAGTGAACCATTGCGCGATCCCGATAATTATCGGGACTGATTCCGTTCAAGCCGACGACGATTATTTGACAGCACAGTTAACCTGAATGAGATCCGTCGCGGCACGGCCCGATGCTCATAAGTAAATGCTTGCCTCCATTTCTTATGAGCAAGTCTTTATAAAATGAGAAGACGCTCAGGATGACAGTCGTAGAAGTAGAAGTAGAAGGAAAGGATGAGATGAGGGGACGTGAGCTGACTCTGCGAATCCTTTGCATCTTCGAGTCTTTGCGTCCCGATAATTATCGGGACCACACCCACTCTCACACCAAGTTCAAGCGACAAAAGATCTCACTTAAAACTGCCTTCGTTACTTTTTGCTTTCTCACCGTTATGACCTTCACTCACCTCTTTCGGTTCGAACAACTCGATAAAATTACCAGAAGGATCAATAAGTAAAATTTGAGAACCGCCTGGGCCTGTCACTATACTATTCCGAAAATGCAAACCTTGTGCTTTTAGCTTTTCAACTTCTGAAGATAAATTCTCCACGACAAGCTCGATCCGATTCCAGCCACCTGGAAACGGCAAGGTGCCATCAGGCATCGGCCTGCCTGCCGAGCTTTTTCTTCCACTTAGAAGCAATCTCAAATTGCCTCGTGTTACATCAGCGAAAGCAGGAGCTGCATTTATTCCCACCTTGAAGCCAAGGTACTTTGTATAAAACTCGATCGCGGCATTCACATCCTCGACCATGTAGCGAACATTTACCTGATCTGTATTCATAAGTGTCCCTTTAAAGTCCAAAGATTTTCCATTCGTTTATATTTTTCACACTAAACGTATGCCACAACAATTGTATAGTTACAGCGGGGGATTCAACTCAGGATGTAAATCTGCGGGGAAGAAAGGATCACTTAGTGAAGCAACGTCCACAGGTAGACGCAGGCATAATTATTGTTTAGGACTCGCCTTCTTTGAAAATGCCATTTGAAAATGTCATCCAGAGCGCTTGCAGTTTCGTAAAGTGACTGCAGCACAGCTGATCTGAATGAGATCCTTCGCTACACGTAGGCTTTTTAATTAGGGTTGCTTAGAAGCATTCTTCTTCACTTTTTTCAATTGTGCACATACAGCTTAGGATGACGGCCTTGGAAGGTAAAGGGGATGTTACTGTGATGAAGTGAGTGGAATGCTCAGGCGTCTATTAGATGTGTTGAAGTATTGGGCGTTGCTTCTACCCTATATGGAATTGTGATCTTAAAACAAGTACCCCGATCCACGACAGATTGTATGTCAAGGGATCCTTGTAACGCTTCAATCTGGGATTTCACCAGGAATAAACCCAGGCCGCGACCTTCCACATGTGTGTGGAATCTCTTGAAGAGCTTGAAAATTGACTTTTCATATTTAATCAGATCAATCCCCAATCCATTATCACTTATTTCTATCACCAGACTTTCATCCTCAATGAAACTACACCCCTGTAACTTTAATATCCTATTTGGAGATCTATATTTAATGGCATTGCTCATTAGGTTATAAAAGATGCTCTGGATGAATGCCCTAATCGTTAACACCTCGGGAGCGAATTCAAACTTGCAGGTGATGTGGAACTGCTCGTCGATGACATCCTTCAAGAGCTCAGAGCTTTTTATCCATTCATCCTCAAGTTTGACTAACTCTCTAAGGTTATGTAAGTCCTTTTGAACATTGATGACTTTATTGAGGTCTTTGAGAATATGATCCAAATCACGGGAAGTTTTATGAATTAAGTCGGTCAGTTGATTTTGCTCTGCGGTATCCCTGGAGTTCATCAACAAAGTAGTTAAGCCCAACTGTCTTGCCACGGGCCCTCGCAAGTTATGCGAAACGGTGTATGAATACTGCTGAAGGTCGTTGTTGCGTCCTATCAATTGTTCAATTGTAGCTCTCAAATCATTGGTTTTCTCGGTCACCATTCCTTCGAGGCTCCGATTCATCTGGTTAATGTAACTATTACTTTCAGTGAGCTGGCGGGACTGGGCCTCAATTTCAGTTTTTTGGTGATTGACTTCACCGTTCAAACGTTTCACTTTAAAATAAAATAGCGCGTATATAAAGGCGAGGGTGCCAAGTAAAAGGATAATAACTATACTAAAAGTATTTACATAGGACTGTTGTTTCAACTTTAGTTCTTGTAAGTTTATCTTGTCTTGTGCCAGTTGTTTCTCCTGCATCAGGGAGTTAATATTTTTATCGCGTTCCTTTATCTCAGCTGTTTGCTGAAGGTTGGCAAATTTTCTTGCTACCTCGCTTCGATGCAGCGAATCATTGAGAAGATAAGCTAAATCCGCGTACCGCAGGGACTCTTTAAATTTACCTTGTGCTGCCAAAAGTTTTTTTCGGGCCTTGTAAACGTTGATGAGAACCTCATTTGCATTTATTTGCGTCGCGAATATTTCTGAACGATTAAGGTAGTCTGAGGCCAAGTCGATTTTTCCGAGTTTTAGGTTCACATTGCCCAACCCAAGTAGCGCCCATACTCTTCCATACTCATAATTTGATGACTCTGAAAATTTCAGGCTTGTCTCATAATATTGCATGGACAAAGTAAAATTCTCTCTGGTCTGTTCAAGGTGACCCAAAATCTCATAGGCTTCACCAATGCCCGATCTATCATTGAGTTGTCTCCGAATGGATAGCGCCTTCTTCAAGGAAACCTCGGCGTCCTTAAACCTTTTCAAATCGGTAAATGCAATACCTTTCAAGACGAGCGCGTCGGCTGTCCGATTTCTGGCACCATTTCTTTCGGCCCATTGCAAAACCAAATCGCCAAAGGCGAGTGATTGATTTAATTCCTTTAGTTCGTAGTTTACCCACCCAATCAACAATTGGATGTTGGCAGTCTCCATGTTGTACTCCTTTAACTTTGACACATTCAAGGCCTCATAGAGGCACTCTAATGCAGCTTCGTACTCCCCCCGCTGATGGTAGTTTTTTCCGAGATCGGTCTTTAACATCACAAACTCTTGAAGAAAACCATTTCGGGCATAGAACTGGGCAGCAGAATCAAGTAACGGGAGCGCCTGATCAAATTTTCTTTCACTGAGCAGAACGAGCGCTTTTTGATGCCTCCAATCGTTCAGCTCCTCTAAGTCACCTGGACGTGATAGCAGTAGCTTCCAGGCCCTGTCCAAATTTTGATTGGCTGAAGCATAATCATCTTCCACAATATAAACAGCCGCTGACGTGATGAGGGCATCCGCTACCAGTGCTTCATCTTTCAATAATTCCCGTATCGCCAACGACCTGGTTAAGTATCGCTTTTGCAAAGATAACTCTGACTTTAGGCCATACAGTCTGCCCCAGTTCTTATATAGCTTGGAGAGGTTGAACGGGTTAAGACTATCCTTCAGTATTGTATTGGATTTAATGTAAAAATATTCCGCCGAATCCAGGTTGGGTTGATCCAGGTAGCTGTTCCCGATCTGCATCAATGTATAACCTTGGTTTTCTACGTCGTTTGATTTTATCGCATATTCCAGACCTTTTTTCAAGCTGCTCCGACCATTCGAGAATTCTCCTGATAAATATTCATAGACGCCTATGTAGGTGTAGGCGCGTCCAATTCCTTTTTGGTAGCCTGATTTAACACTCAACGCTAAAGCCTCGTCGCAATATCTCATCGCTTTCTTATTATCCCTCGAAATAAATTCGTAGCCCAGTTGATTGAGTACGTCTATCTTTTGGGTGCCGGAAACTTGAAGTAATTCAGAGGTAAGGCTATCGATGGCTTTGGACTGGGAAAAAGCGGATGGGGACAAAAAAATGAAAAGCAAAAACGCAGAATGCATTAATTTTTTCATTCTTATTTGAATTCGTGAATGGTTATATAATATAGCAATAAGCGGCAAAGTTTGAAATGGTGATGGGAAAATGATATCAGTTGGAATGCAAACTTTTTGAGTACATTTTTTAAAATGCCGACCAGAACGCTTGATATATCGTCAAAGGGGGGCTAATGGAAGAAGGTTCTGCGAGTTGAATAACACGAATTTCAATCTCACGCAAAGGATCTAACTCCGTTTTTTTAAGATCATAATACGTCGATTCTAGACTGTCATCCTTTTTGAAAATGTCATCCAGAGCGCTTGTTGCATTCGCATTGGACTGCGCCAATGGCATGGGTTTTACGAATCGAATACCTACAGGTGAATGCTAGCGCGAAGGATCTGACTCCGTTCACCTAATGATAATTAAGAGACACTAACCTGAATGAGATCCTTCGCGGTAAAGTCCGATGCTCTAAAGCAATTCTGTGCTTCCATTTTTTATGAGCAAGTCTTTATAAAATGAGAAGACGCTTACAATGACGTTGGTCAGTTGTGTTTGATAATCATATCGTTACGGGTTGAAGATCATATCCATACCTCGAAGCTTCTCTCATTAGCATTGCTATTTTTCGGGCTCGTTGCTGTTCGATAGTTCTCTGTAGTCGCGTT